>CAMKYP010000416.1 GCA_946477505.1 uncultured Dechloromonas sp.
CCGGCATGATGTCCGGCCCCTTCGGGAACATACGTTCCTCGACCTTCAGGTTGTACTTGCTGCAAGCCTCCTTCATGTACGAGACAGCACCGTAATGGGCAAATTTCAGGTTGCCGAGGCGAACGACGTCGGGTGCCTGCGCTTGGCTGGCGACGGGAACGGCAATGCCCAAGGTGGCAAGAACGGCAAGACGAATATTTTTCTGCATGGAACTCTCCTCCGGTTTTCAATCAGGACCGCAGTGCGGGTCGCATATCCATCGCAGAAGTCATGCCAACAGACCTGACGGCACAAGCCATTGAAATCATGGAATATTAAATATCCGCCAGCCATCGCCAACGCGGAAATCCAGATTTTTTGCGAGCACCATTGCGGAAATCCGCACGATCCTGACGCCCGAAGGCCTACAAAAACAGTGCCCCATGAAGCAAAGACAAAAACATCAGCCAGCCCGAGACACAGGCGTAACAATGTCGCAACATTCCATTCATACAATGCCGGTTACCTTGGCCGGGATGTCTCAAGAGAACAAACGATCGTTTATTTACAATAACTTAAGGTCGTATTTTGGGATTCAGCAAAAACACAACTTTGTTTGACCTGTGTCAACACATCAGCATGCTGCACTGCAGCATTTTTTTAAAAACATTGTTAGAATGGTCGGGCCGTAATTATGAATTCCACACTTAAGGAGCCTCCGATGTCGATCAATCCCGAACAGTTCGCCGCCGCCAACAAAGCTGCCGTTGATTCCCTGCTGGCCGTTGCCAACACCGCCCTGGCCTCTGCCGAGCGTATCGCTACCCTGAATCTCGAAACCGCCCGTTCCGTGCTCGAAGACTCCGCCGCCAATGCCAAGGCATTGATGGGCGCCAAGGATGTCAAGGATGTCGCTGCTATCCAGGCCTCCCTGGCTCAACCGGGCGTCGAGAAAGCTGTTGCCTACGGCAAGTCGGTCTACGAGATCTCTGCCCAGATGCAAGAGCAACTGACCAAGATGGTCGAAGCCCAGTTCGGCGATTTCCAGAAGAACGTTACCAGCATGCTGGAAAAGGCTGCCAAGTCCGCTCCGGCTGGTTCCGATGTTGCCGTTGCTGCCGTGCAAAGCGCTATCGCCGCCGCCAACTCCGCCTTCGACAACATGCGCAAGGCCGCCCAGCAAGTGAGCGACCTGACCCAGAGCAACATCGCCGCCGCCACCAGCGCCACCGTCAAGGCCGCCAAGAAGGCTTCCGGCAAGTAATCCGGCTGACCTTCAGCCATCCGAAGCCCGCGCCTGACGCGGGCTTTTTTATCTGCCCCTAAAACCCCAGGGCAACCCGAACAGCTGGAACAAGCCGGGCACGAATGTCGTCACGCACGGCAATGAAGCTTTCCAGGCTTTCCCCCTGCGGGTCATGGAACCCGACATGGATACGCGGCACCGGATATGGAAACACCGGGCAGGTTTCATTGGCGTTGTCGCAGACACTGACCACCAGATCAATCGCCTCCCCCATCACGCTCGCCACATCTTTCGGGAACAGGCCTTCGGTCGGCAGATCAGCCCGGCGCAAAGCCTCCATCGCGCCGTCCGCCACCTTGGCTTGCGGCTGTGTACCTGCTGACAGGGCGCGTACCCTGCCTGCCAGATCGTGGTTCAGGATCGCCTCGCCCATCTGGGAGCGGCACGAATTCCCGGTGCACAACACCAGCACGACTTTCAACGACGACATGTGCTTGCCTCCCCTGCTCAGCGCATAGCCGAGCGCAGCATGTAAAGATACAGCAACTCGACCCGCTCCCTTGCCCACGGCGTACGGCGAAGGAATTTAAGGCTGGAGGCGATGCTCGGTTCATGGTTGAAACAGCGAATGTCGATCTGCCGCCCCAGTTCATCCCAGCCGTAATGCGCGACAAGTTGCTGCAGGATCATCTCCAGCGTCACGCCATGCAGCGGGTTGTTCGGTTGTTCTTGGGTCATTTCTGAGCCAACCGGATTTGTGCCGGTCGTGGAGAGGTTAAATCGGCAGGCTGTCTTCCGCGAGGGAAATCAGCGCTTGCGCTGTTTGGGCAGCGGCTTGCGCTGACGCTGGACAGGACGGGCCTTGGCGGCTTCCGACTTCGGTTTTGGCACAAGCAGGTTCTTGCCCCCGCCGGCCGCCGCCGCGCGATGGGCCAGCATGGCGGTGCGCAGCTGTTCCGCCGAAATGGTCACTGCTTCGGCATCGCCAGCGGTCGCGTAGGCTGTCAATTGGCTGCGCAAGGCGACCAGGCGATCGGCCATCTCGCCCTTGCGCGGCAGGGCTTCGATCTGGCCCTCGGCTGCCGGGGTCAAGGCCACCCCACCGTGGCGCGCGACCAGCAGCCCATTTTGTCCCAGGCGGACGAAGGCTTCACTGAGTTTTTCCTCGTTCGGGATATTGCCCTGGATCAGGTCGATGGCAGCCATGATTTCAGGCAGTTCGGCGGGGCGGCGCTTGGCGGCGAGGGCCGTGGCGAGCAGGAGAAGCGGATCGTGATCGTGAATCGGGTACATGGACGGCCTTGAGAAAAGCAGAAAATCAGCCGAACATCGACTGGCGTTTGTGAGGTTCGCAGTTTAAAGCCAGCCGCAGCTCATTGCCGGGTTCATTTCGGTATTTCAGAAAATAAACCGCGCCACGCCCCCCATGGCAAAGGCCCGAGCAAGCCGGGCCTCTTCCACGAGGTGCCTGCCGCCTCAGGTCGCCTCTGCCATCGGCACAAGGAAATCCTTGCTGATCCCGTCGCCGAGGAGATAGATACGGTCCATGAAGTCCTCCAGCCATTCATGCAGCCCATGCGCCAGAATGTCGCCGATCCGACCGTAGTGTAGTTGAGCGTGCAGCACCCCGCTCTGACGCATGGTTTCACCCGACTGCCGATTGGCAATCAGGTCGAGATTCTTGATCACGCCATTCATGCAGAAATGCAACGAGCGCGGCATGTCCTTATTGAGGATCAGGAGCTCGGCCACACGGTCTGGCGTGATTACATCGCGATACACCTTGCGATAGACCTCGAAGGCCGACACGGAACGGAGCAGCGCCGCCCACTGGTAGAAGTCGGTTGCCCCTTCGTCGCCATGCGGGCGCAGCACGTGGTATTTGAAATCGAGGATGCGCGCCGTGTTGTCTGCCCGTTCCAGCAAGGTGCCAAGGCGGATGAAGTGATAGGCCTCGTCCTGCAGGAGCGTGCCGAGCGTCGTGCCCCGCATCAGCGAGGAGCGCGTCTTGACCCATTCGAAATATTCTCCGATACCGCCTGCATTCAATTGCTCGAAGGTGCGCCCTCTTGCCTCCAGCCAGGTAAAGTTCAAGGTCTCCCACATCTCGGTGGTCAGCGTACCGCGCACGGCATGGGCATTTTCCCGTGCCATGCGCAGGCAGCAGTGGATGGACGAGAAATTGTCCGCGTCGCTGACCATGAACTTCAGCACATTCTCGCCGTTGACTACGGAATACTTGGCGGCATAGGCCTCCTCCAGGCTGTTCAGGGCGATGATGGCGCTCCAGCTCTGGTTTGCCGCCTCCTCGGATTGCGGCACCATCGACATCTGGTAGGTCACATCGAGCAAACGGGCGAGATTCTCGGCGCGCTCGATATAGCGCGACATCCAGAACAGGTGATCGGCAGTGCGACTCAGCATGGCTCATCCTCCAGAACCCAGGTGTCCTTGGTACCGCCGCCCTGCGACGAATTGACGACC
>CAMKYP010000417.1 GCA_946477505.1 uncultured Dechloromonas sp.
CGGCAAGAATGAGATGCTCGAATTCGTACGCAACATGATTCCGAAGAACATCAACTGCATCTACATCCGCCAGGCCGAGGCACTCGGGCTCGGCCATGCGGTACTGTGCGCCAAGCCGGTGATCGGCGACGAGCCCTTTGCCGTCCTGCTCGCCGACGACCTGCTCGACGGCACGCCGCCGGTCATGAAGCAGATGACCGATACCTACGATTACTATCGCTGTTCGGTACTCGGTGTGCAGGATGTGCCGCGCAGCGACACCAAGAGTTATGGCATCGTCGATGCGCGCCCAGTCGCCGAGCGGGTGGAGCAGATCAACGCCATCGTCGAGAAGCCGAAGCCCGAGGAGGCGCCGTCCACGCTCGCCGTCGTCGGTCGCTACATACTGACGCCGCGCATCTTCCATCACCTGGAAAACATCAAGCCGGGAGCGGGGGGCGAGATCCAGTTGACCGATGGCATTGCCTCGCTGCTCAGCGAAGAACAGGTTCTCGCCTATCGCTACGAGGGAACGCGCTACGATTGCGGTTCCAAGCTGGGTTACCTGCAAGCGACGGTGGTCTTTGGCCAGCGCCATCCCGAGGTCGGCCCGGCTTTCGACGCTTATCTGAAGAGCCAGGAGCGCTGAATGGACTTGCAAAAAGCCAGAACGATGCTGGAAAACGCCGAAGTCATCCACGACGCAGCGACAGTACAGCATGCGGTTGATGAGGTAGCAGCAGCGATCTGCGCGCGCCTGTCCGACAAATATCCGCTGGTCCTCTGCGTGATGACCGGCGGTATTGTGTTCTGCGGCCAATTGATGACTCGGCTGGGTTTTCCGATGGATTTCGACTACCTGCATGCGACGCGCTACGGTCCGGAAACGCAGGGCGGCAAGATTTCCTGGCGCACGGCGCCGTGGACTTCGGTCAAGGGACGCTCGGTCCTTGTTGTCGACGACATCCTTGATGAGGGGGTGACCTTGGCTGCGGTCAAGGAAAGCCTGACCCGCATGGGGGCGGCGGAGGTTCTGACGGCCGTGTTCGCCGACAAGGCCAATGGCAAGAAAAAGCCGATCAGCGCCGATTTTGTCGGCCTGACCGTTCCCGATCGTTTCGTGTTCGGTTATGGCATGGATGCCGGGGGTGCCTGGCGTAACCTGCCGGCTGTTTATGCCATGAAGGATACGGTGTGAGCGGCAAGAGCGTCGCTGAATTCCTGGCCTATTGGGAAGCCGAAGGCCAGGCCTATGTGCGGCGCGGAGATTATGACTGGATGGCCGCCCAACTGCCCGGCCAGCGGGTTGTGGAAATCGGTTGCGGGGTCGGTTACTCGACTGCGGCGCTGATCGCCCGTGGTTTCGCCGTGCTGGCGCTCGATTCGCTGCCCGAATGCCTGGCAGCGACACGGGAACGCATCCAGACCAACGAACTTACCTTGATGGAGGCCGACTTGTCGGCTCTGTCCGACAGCCAGAAGGGCGTTATCGCGCAGTTCCTGCCCGACACGCTCGTCTGCTGGCTGATGGGGGCGCCGGCCGAAGTGACCGGTGCGACGCCGAGCGCGGCAGGTCAGCTGGCGGTGGCCGTTTATCGCGAAAGGATGCATCGTCTGGTCGCCGAACTGGCTGCCGAGTTGCCGACGGTACGCTATCTGCACTTCGTCGATCGAACGGCCATTGCTTGGCAGGCCAAGGATATCGGGCGCGACACGCTGGTTCGCTATCACAATGACAAAACCCTGGGCGGATTGCCGTTCGCAGGGGAGCGGCGCCTGGCGCTGTATCGAAAAATCGAGGAGGGCACGGCCGGCGTGGCGCTTCTCCGCAAACCACACCCCTCGCTGAAGAGCGTGGTGCCGACACTGGCTTCGTTGCTGGTGGAAAGGAAGAAATAACATGTTGGCAATCATTGGCGGCAGCGGACTGACCACGCTGTCCAATCTCGACGTTTCGCATCGTGAAGTTGTACGTACGCCGTACGGGGAGGCCTCCGGCGCTTTGGTGTTTGGACAGATCTGCGGCCAGTCGGCGGTTTTCCTGCCGCGCCACGGGTACGGACACACGATTCCGCCGCATAAGGTCAATTACCGGGCGAATTTGTGGGCCTTGCAGCATCACAAGGTTTCCGGCGTGATTTCGGTGGCATCCGTGGGGGGGATACGGGGCGATCTGCAGCCCGGCGATATCGTTCTGCCGCACCAGATACTCGATTACACCTGGGGACGAAATTCGACTTTTTTTGACGGTAACGGGACACCGGTTCACCACGTCGATTTCACCGAGCCCTACGATGCCGAATTGCGTCGCCGTATTCTCGAGGCTGCGCGGGAGCTGAGTATCGAGATGAAGGTTGATGCCGTCTATGCGGCAACGCAAGGGCCTCGCCTCGAAACGGCGGCTGAAATCAATCGCCTTGAGCGGGATGGTGCCGATGTGGTGGGCATGACCGGCATGCCGGAAGCGGTATTGGCGCGCGAACTGGGCCTGCCTTATGCGGCGATCAACGTCGTCGCCAATCATGCAGCCGGCCGTGGCGACAGCGTCAACGGCATCCATTTCGAAAGCCTCGAACATGTCCTGCACGAGGCCATGGGGCGAGTGCGGAGCATCATTGAACGACTGGTCGGCTGCCAGGAGAACTGCCCGCCGATCGGACTGTCCGTTTAACCTGGTGCTCTGCTCCGTCATTGATGGAACTAATGAAAGCGCCGTTGGTGTTCCTGGCCAGGCGCGAGCCGCAACGATAGCCAATGCTATCGTGAGGATGAGCAACAACGGCAGGGATGCAAAGACAAGCTTTGATATTTCGTTAATTGCGAAGCAGACCACTAAAAACCGTAGTGAGGTTGCATGAGCAAATTCACCGCAATTCGCCCGCCAGAACTTGAAGATTGTGACGAGTTCTTGTCCAGGGTCAGGGCTAGTGAAGCATTGCATCGCCACTGGGTCTCGCCTCCGTCAGATGATGAGCAATTCAGGGCATATGTTCACCGGATGCGTGAGCCGCAAAACTTCGGTTTCTTGGTGGTGGAACAAAAAACTGGAAATGTGGCTGGGGTGGTCAACCTGACAAACGTTATCTTTGGCGCATTTCGAAGTGGGTATCTGGGCTACTACGCGTTTTCCGGTTTCGAGCGGCAAGGTTTGATGCGGGCCGGTCTTTTGAAGGTCGTAAGCCATTCGTTTCGATCGCTGAAGTTGCATCGACTGGAAGCAAACATACAGCCCGATAACCATGCTTCCATCGCTCTAGTTCGCTCATGCGGATTTGAACGTGAAGGCTTCTCGAAAAAATACTTAAAGATAGCTGGGCGGTGGCGCGATCATGAACGTTGGGCAATCGTTGCGACGTAAAAATCGGCAACCTGACCCATCGTTCAATCGGACAGTCTCCGGCGTTCCACCGTCGGGCATCATTTCATTCTTGCCTGGCGGCTTCACTCTGTCGCCTGCCGGTTAACTTAAACGTTGGACGTACATGCCAGTGCGGTTGGGCGGGGTGGCGGCGCTAAGCGGCGAGACGGCAGGCTCATGCTCAACGAGAAATGATAAAGCCGGCTGCCCGCACGGCCGTGCAGGTGGGCAAATGACCGGCAGCCACGACTACGCGACCTTCAGGCGCTCCATCAATTCGGTTTCCAGGCGAATCCGGTTGTTGGTGTCCCGGAGGTCAGCATCCGCAGTGACGAAAAGGGAACGCACTTCATCCTGTCGCTGA
>CAMKYP010000418.1 GCA_946477505.1 uncultured Dechloromonas sp.
AAGAACAGCGCAAAGGTGACGAGATTGACCCCGATCAGGATGGGCAGCGCGTAGAGAAGGCGGCGGACGATGTAGGCAAGCATTGCCGCGATTATGCCAATACCCGGGCGACTATGGGTGAGCTTGCGAAAAGGCCGACACGCGCTGCTTGAGCGACGGTGTGGCGCCGGCCTTCACAAAGCTTTACAGAGTTCGAACAAGCCCCCGGTCCGACTCGGTTATACTCCGCGCCTCCAAGCCTGCAGAATGGGCAACCGGGACAGTAGCAAAGAAAAAAGCCACATTCACCGTACGTCGTTCGACTGGTCAATATGGCTTGTTTCAGTCCCTGGCGGAGAGGGAGGGATTCGAACCCTCGGTACCTTGCAGTACGCCTGATTTCGAATCAGGTACATTCGACCACTCTGCCACCTCTCCGCGGGAGCGAGATAATAGCACAACAGATGCGTGGGATAGAACGTCTATTACTGCTGACTTTTATTTTTTTTATCGCCGGCTGCGGCGAGTGGTTCGGTCGCCTGCCTTTTCCTACGCCGGCCCAGCACGACCTCGTCGTGCTCATTCGCCCCGGCCAGCTGACTTACACGACCGATGAAAACGGCAATCCCGGCGGACTGGAATATGACCTGATCCAGGTTTTTGCCCAGGAACTGGGCGTCGGGGTCAAATACATCGTTGCCGATCCGGACAACCTGGAAGCGCAGATCACCGGCACCCGCTACCACCTGGCGGCCGGCTGGCTGTCTCCGGGCAACGATGCTTCCATCGAAACGACGCCGCCGATTTTCCTGACCCGCGACATTCTCATCGTTGCCCGGAGACAGCCAGCCGGCCGCTGAACGAACTCGAGCAACTCCGCGGTAAAACGGTTCATGTCATGGCCGGGTCGCGCCAGGCGGAAACGCTGCGAACACTCTCCCAGCGCATTCCGGACCTCAAGGTCGTTGAATTCAACGGAACGGATGTCTTTGAACTGCTCGAACAGCTTGGCAACCGGCGTATCGAATATGTCGCCCTCGATGAAAGCGTCGAAGACCTGGCTAACCAGCACGTACCGAACCTGCGCTCTTCGCTGAACCTCACTGAAAGCCTGCCGGTGACCTGGGTACTGGGGCGCCACCCCAATGCAGAACTCAAGGCCAGGCTCGACAGCTTCGTCGAACGCATTCAACGCGACGGCACGCTGGCTCGCCTGGAAGATCGCTATCTTGGCCACGTTCGACGCCTGGAACAGGCCGACATCGTCAAGTTTCTCGGTGCGGTCGAAACGACCCTTCCCAAGTACCGCAAATATTTCCAGGCAGCCCAGGTGCTGACCGGGATCGACTGGCGCCTGATCGCAGCAGTGGCCTATCACGAATCGCAATGGGATCCGAACGCCACCAGCTACACCAACGTGCGCGGCATCATGATGCTGACCGAAGACACCGCCGACCGCCTGCAAGTCAGCAATCGCCTCGATCCGAGCGAAAGCATCCTGGCCGGAGCACGCTACATCAACCTGCTCAAGGAACAACTGCCTGACGATGCCGAGGAGCCGGACCGCACCTGGCTGGCGCTTGCCGCCTACAACATCGGCCCCGGCCACTTCAACGCGGCACGCAGCCTCGCCCGGCAACTCAAGGCAGACCCCAACGTCTGGTATGAGATGAAGCGCATCCTGCCCAAATTATCCCAACCCAAAATCGCGCAACAACTCAAGATCGGCAAGGCGCGCGGCGGCGAGGCGGTCATCCTGGTCGAGAACATCCGCAGCTACTACGACATCCTGCAGCGCAACGCCCCGCCCTTCGGGCCGACCCCAAAGGCTGCGGAAAGCCTGAAGCGCCTGGTGCTGGAAGTCGAAGAGCGGCGCAAGGCCTATACGCGACGGATGGCAGCCGCCAAAGCTATCGGTGAGCCCGACAGCGATACGGGCAACCGCCCGCTGAGGCTGCCGACCATAGACACCAGCGCGAACAACTGACATAAAAAAATCCCCGCCCAGCTTGACGCCTGCGGGGATCGGGCCGGGTATCGGGTTACCCGCGTCGGCACATGCTGTAGATCAGCGCAGCGGCTCCAGCAGTTCGAGTCCGCCCATGTACGCGCGCAAGGCAGCCGGAACGACGACGCTGCCATCGGCCTGCTGGTTGTTCTCGAGGATGGCGACCAGCGTGCGGCCGACCGCCAGGCCGGAACCATTCAGCGTGTGGCACAGCTCGGGCTTGTTCTTCTCGTTGCGGAAACGGGCCTGCATGCGGCGTGCCTGGAAGGCGCCGAAGTTCGAACACGACGAAATTTCGCGATAGGTATCCTGTGCCGGCAGCCAGACCTCGAGGTCGTAGGTCTTGGCGGCCGAGAAGCCCATGTCGCCCGAGCAGAGCACCATACGGCGGTACGGCAGTTCCAGCGCCTCGAGGATGGCCTCGGCATGGCCGGTCAGTTCTTCATGGGCCGCCGCCGATTGGTCCGGATGGACAATCTGCACCAACTCGACCTTGTCGAACTGGTGCTGGCGGATCATGCCACGCACGTCGCGCCCACCCGAACCGGCTTCGGAACGGAAACACGGCGTATGGCAGACGAGTTTCAAGGGCAGCGCCTCGGCCGCCAGAATCTCGTCGCGAACGATGTTGGTCACCGGCACTTCGGCCGTCGGAATCAGGTAGAGGGGATCCTGTTCGCCGCGCAGCACCTTGAACAGGTCTTCCTCGAACTTGGGTAGCTGGCCGGTACCGAACAGGCTGGCCGCATTCACGAGGTAGGGCGCATAGACTTCGGAGTAACCGTGCTTCGTCGTGTGCGTGTCGAGCATGAACTGGGCGAGGGCACGGTGCAGACGGGCGACGCCCCCTTTGAGCAGCGAGAAACGCGCACCGGAAATCTTGGCGGCCGTAGCGAAATCGAGCTGATTCAGCCCTTCGCCGATGTCGGTGTGGTCCTTGACCGCAAAATCGAAATTCCTCGGCGTGCCCCAGCGTTTTTGCTCGACGTTGCCGGTTTCGTCTTCGCCAACCGGCACGGACTCGTCGGGAATATTCGGCAGCGTGGCCAGGATGGCGTTGAACTTCTCCAGCAACTCGCCAAGGCGGGCCTCGGAGGCTTTCAGCTCGTCGCCCAGCGCCCCCACCTGCGCCATGACCCCGGAAGCATCCTCGCCCTTGCCCTTCAACATGCCGATCTGCTTGGACAGGCTGTTGCGCTGCGCCTGCAGGTCCTGCGTACGGGTCTGCAATGTCTTGCGCTCGGCTTCCAGCGCTGAGAATTCGCTGAAATCGATCGGCTTGCCGCGCTTGGCCAGGCCGGCGGCGACGGCATCGAGATTGGTTCGGAGTTGTTGAATGTCGAGCATGATCTGTCCTGAAATGCTGCCGTGACCGCCCATCATCGCGGCCAACCGGAAATGTCGGCGAAAAGCGCAATTATACGCGAGGGCACGCCACCACCCGAGGCAGGCGGCATGAAACAACTGCTTGCAATTGAACACACCTGGCAAACCCGTCGCGCGGCACAATCCCCCTGACAACCGCCCACTACACCGCAGGATTCGCCGATGAACCGCTTCCGCATGCCGTATCGCCGCACCCTGACCACCCTGCTGCTGGGTACCGTGCTCCCGACGGCCTCCGCCTTGGCAGGCCTTGACCAGCCGATGGACGAAGCCACGGCGCGCGCCCTGCTCAACCGCTTTGGCTATGGCGCCGACCGGCCCAGCCTG
>CAMKYP010000419.1 GCA_946477505.1 uncultured Dechloromonas sp.
ATGATCACTGATCAATCCGATAAAAATACATGACTATTATTTACCAGTAGCCCCCCCTAGCACTCTGTCCATCAGCTGCCCTGACGAATAAACCCAAGGAGACAAACGATGGACCAATCGAATCGCTACGCCGACCTCAGCCTGCGCGAGGAAGACCTGATCGCCGGCGGCGGGCACATCCTCTGTGCCTACAAGATGAAACCCAAGGCCGGCTACGGCTATCTCGAAGCCGCCGCGCACTTCGCCGCCGAATCCTCCACTGGCACCAATGTCGAGGTATGCACCACCGACGAGTTCACCAAGGGCATCGATGCGCTGGTCTACCTGATCGACGAGGCCGCCGAGGAAATGCGCATCGCCTACCCGATCGACCTCTTCGACCGCAACATCACCGACGGCCGGATGATGATCGTCTCCTTCCTGACGTTGACCATCGGCAACAACCAGGGCATGGGCGACATCGAGTACGCCAAGATGTACGACTTTTTCGTTCCGCCGCGCGCCATCCAGCTGTTCGATGGCCCAGCCAAGGACATTTCCGATCTCTGGCGCATACTCGGCCGGCCGCTTCAGGACGGCGGCTACATCGCCGGCACCATCATCAAGCCCAAGCTCGGCCTGCGCCCCGAGCCCTTCGCCCGCGCCGCCTACGAATTCTGGCTGGGCGGCGACTTCATCAAGAACGACGAGCCGCAGGGCAACCAGACCTTCGCCCCGATGAAGAAGGTGATTCCGCTGGTGGTGGACGCCATGCGCCGGGCGATGGACGAGACCGGCCAGCCGAAGATTTTCTCCGCCAACATCACCGCCGACGACCACTACGAAATGATCGCCCGCGGCGAGTACATCCTCGAAGCGTTCGGACCGGACGCCGACAAGGTCGCCTTCCTGGTCGACGGCTATGTCGGCGGCCCGGGCATGGTCACCACCGCCCGCCGTTGCTTCCCCGGACAGTACCTGCACTACCACCGTGCCGGTCACGGTGCGGTGACCAGCCCGCAGTCCAAGCGCGGCTACACCGCCTACGTGCTGGCCAAGATGTCGCGCCTGCAAGGCGCTTCGGGCATCCACGTCGGCACCATGGGCTACGGCAAGATGGAAGGCGAGAAGGACGACCGCGCCATCGCCTACATCATCGAGCGCGACAGCTACAGCGGCCCGGCCTACCACCAGGAATGGTATGGCATGAAGCCGACGACGCCGATCATCTCCGGCGGCATGAATGCCCTGCGCCTGCCCGGTTTCTTCGAGAACCTCGGCCACGGCAACGTCATCAATACCGCCGGCGGCGGCTCCTACGGCCATATCGACAGCCCGGCCGCCGGCGCCAAGTCGCTGCGTCAGGCCTACGAATGCTGGAAGGCCAAGGCCGACCCCATCGAATGGGCCAGGGAGAACCCCGAATTCGCCCGCGCCTTTGTCTCCTTCCCGGGCGATGCCGACAAGCTCTACCCCGGCTGGCGCGAAAAGCTGGGCGTGCACAAATAAGGCAACCCCAACCCCACGGAGAAGCCGCCATGACCAGCCCCGACGCCTGCCGCATCCGCAAACAACCGTTCTACCAGCCACAGGACAACGAAGTCGCCCACTACGAGGCGGCCTACGCCGCCCGCCTGCCGGTCATGCTCAAGGGACCGACCGGCTGCGGCAAGTCGCGCTTTGTCGAGTACATGGCCTGGAAGCTGGGCAAACCGCTGGTCAGCGTAGCCTGCAACGAAGACATGACGGCCGCCGATCTCGTCGGCCGCTATCTGCTCGACGCCGGCGGCACGCGCTGGCAGGACGGACCGCTGACCTTGGCGGCCCGCATCGGCGCCATCTGCTATCTCGACGAGATCGTCGAGGCCCGGCAGGACACGCTGGTGGTCATCCACCCGCTGACCGACCATCGGCGCACCCTGCCGCTCGACAAGAAAGGCGAACAGCTGGCGGCACACCCGGATTTCCAGCTGGTCATTTCCTACAACCCCGGCTACCAGAGCCTGGTGAAAGATCTCAAGCAATCGACCAAGCAGCGCTTCACTGCTTTCCAGTTCGATTACCCGCCCAGCACGCTGGAAGTACAGATCGTCGCCGCCGAAACCGGCATTGCCCCTGCCATCGCCGAGCAGCTGGTCGCCGTCGCCCAGGCCGGCCGCCGACTCAAGGGGCACGGGCTGGACGAAGGCATCTCGACGCGACTGATCGTCTATGCCGCCACCCTGATCGCTCAGGGCATCAGCCCCGTCGATGCCTGTCGCATGGCCATGGTCCGCCCGATCACCGACGACGCCGACGTGATCGACACGCTGGACCACGCCATCGCCGCCCTGTTCGGCTGACCATGGCCGTTCCCGGCATCCGCAACGTCGCCGACGCCCGCCGGCGGCTGATGGCCACCGCCGAGTCGCAAGCCGCGTGGACCGCGCTCGACTGCGGCTTCCCGGCCGTTGCCGATGTCTTCGACGAATGCCTGGCCGCCGCCCGGGAGCACATCGCCCCCGACGAGCTGCCGGCATTTCTGGAAGCCGCGCGCAGCATCGGCAAGCTCGGACGCGGCGCCGAACCCCTGCTCGCCTTTCTCGAATGCTGGCCGCGCGTGGTCGCCACGCTGACCCTGCCGCAATCGGCCATTCTACCGACGCTGCTGGAGAGCATCCGGCGCCTGCAGAAATCCCCCAACGCACCGGCCATCACGCCCCTGCTGCAAACGCTGGGCGCCGTCAGCGACCGCCTGCGCAGCGCCGACGGGCTGGCCGATTACCAGGCGCTGGCGCTCGACCTCGCCGAGCGGACCACCGGCTCCCTCCACGGCCACCAGCAAACACACCCCAGCCCGGCCCTGCCGGAACTCCTGCGCCAGGCACCGCACCTGCTCGGCCTCCTTTCGCTGGCCGGCCTGCGGCGCTGGATCGACAGCGGCATTCGCCTCACCGGCGACCACCCCGAGCAACAGCGCGCCTATTTCGCGCTCGCTTCGCCGGAAAGCCGGGCCATGCTGCAACGCGAGCGCGAAGGCACGCTCTTTGCCGATGTCGAGCGCCGCCTCGCCTTGAGCCTGAGCGCACTGTGGGCCGACGACAGCCCGCTCGTCCCCTATTCGACCGCCTTCGCCGCCCCCGGCCTGCGCCCCTACCTCGCCGCCGACGGCATGCGCCTGCCCGATGCCCTGAGCAGCCGGGCCGGCATCGACGGTCTGGACCGCTACCGCGCCATGCTCGCCCACCTTGCCGCCCACCGCCGTTGGAGCCAGCCACTGGTCGCCGACAACTGGAGCCCCCTGCAGCGCATGGCCGTGGAAACGCTCGAAGACGCCCGCGTCGACCTGCTGCTGCTGCGCCGCTTTCCCGGCCTGCGCCACCTGCTGCTGGCTTTGCACCCGCAACCCGCCGAAGACGCCTGCGATCCCGACCGGATCAACACCGTGCGCCACCGCCTGACCTGTCTGTCGCGTGCCTGCCTCGATCCGCAACATCGCTACTCAGCAGCCGGCACGCGTGAATACGCCAGCCGTCTGCGCGCCCTGCTGCAGGAGGGCGAATCCTCCTCCCGCGCCGTCGCCGACCTCGCCTTGGCCTGGGCCGCCCGTACCCGCCTGCCCAGCGACCAGTTCGCCAACGTGCATTTCACCGATACCGAGGTCGATTATCGCGACGACAACCGCCACCTGTGGACCTTCATCGAAGCCGGCGGCGAGGAGCAAAGTTTCGACCCGCAGCC
>CAMKYP010000420.1 GCA_946477505.1 uncultured Dechloromonas sp.
TTGCGGATCAGGATGGTATCGAACTGGTCGCGCTTGACCTGGTAAGCGTGCGGCATCGACTTGTTCCAGGCCTCGGCAAACCAGAAAACCGACGACTGGTCGTGGTTTGGCGAGACGAACTCGGCGCCCGGCTTGTGCATCCCGATGGCCTTCACCTCGTCGGCGATGCCCATGCGTTCGAACAGCGGCAGGTTGGCCGGCAAGAGGGACTCGCCAATGTGAAAGCGCGGGTGGTGCGCTTTTTCCAGGATCACCACCCGATGGCCTTTTTCTGCCAGCATCGGTGCCACCGTCGTCCCCGCCGGTCCGCCGCCAATGACCAGCACGTCGCATTGCCGACGTTCAATCGTCTGTGCCTGCTGTTCCATGATTACAACCTTCTATCGATCTCTGCGGCGGCGAAGAATGCTTACTTGCCTTTGTAGGTCATGTAACCCACGGTTTCGGAATGGCCTTCGATCTTGCTGACCGATCCCTTGGCCCAATACACGTAGTACGGGCCGAAGCTCGACCACCAGTAACGCCAGTACGGACCGTCCAGTTTCGGATTCTCGTTGGTCTGCGGGTGACCGACCGACATGATGACCTGTTCCTTGGTCATTCCTTTCATCAGCTGGCCCTTGGCGATGGCGTTGCGCACGGCTGGTGCGAATTTGGCGATTTTCGGCTTGGGGTCGTCGAGTACGACGATCTTGCCCACCCATTGCTCGGTCGTTTCCTCGGCCCGGCCGTAGTCATGTCCCAGGCGCATCGGCTTGCCGTCGACCTCGGCGTAGACCCGGTAGCCGTCGATCTTCTTGACACTGATCGGCGTACCGGCCGCGATGAAGGGCAGTTGAGCCAGATTCGAATCGCTGATCCAGTCGCCGGAATAGTGCAGGTTGCAGCAGGCATAGCCGTTGCGAATCCCGGATTCCTTCTTCGCAGGTTCGGATGCAGCAGTGGCCGGTTTACCTTCTTCCGGTTTGCTTTCGTTGCTCTTGCAGGCCGCCAGCGCGAGTGCCATGCCGAAGCAGGCAACCAGCAGACGGACGCTTCCGAATTTCGCGAATTCCTTCATCACCGGTCCCCATTCCTGTACGAAAGACCGGCAATTATACCGCTGCCGTCACGGGCGACGGCGTGCCGCACGCATTGCCTTCGTAGACGACCGGAATAATAAGCTTGGCGGCGTCGCGCCGTTTCATCTTGATTCCGGACATCGACACGATGTTGTCGATCTGCAGATCCGTTGACAGTTGCGGCTTGAGTCCGACCGGCTGACGCGGATGCAGCTTGAATTCGCGCTTGGCCTTCTCCAGCTGCTCCTTGTTGGAGCTGAAGTAGCGCGCAGCGGCGATGGTTTCCGGCAGGTGCTTGAGAATGTGCCACAGGCTCCAGCGGTGCTGCCACAGGCGTCTGGCAAAGCGTCGGCGGTAACCCTTGCTGTCATAGAAACGCTTGATGTGCCAGTTGTACAGCGCATCCATTTCCTCGCGCGTCTCAAAACCTTCCGGCTTGTAGACGAAATTCAGGCAATTCATCAGGCGCCAGTCCTCGATGAAGTCGCCAGTCGGGTCATTGACGCATTCATCCCAGATCGGCGCACCGTGCAACGGGCTGAATTTGGTCATGTTCATTTCATCGAGGCCGAGCGAGAGGATGAAGTCGCTGGTCGTACGCACGGTTTCAGGCGTCTCGCCGGGCATGCCGAAAATGAACAAGCCTTTGGCGCGCAGACCGGCCGCATGAATCTGCCGCACCGTATCGCGTACCGCATCCAGCGTGACACCTGCCTTGTGACGCTCCATCATCATCGGGTCGGCCGACTCGATGCCGATCGATACCATCAATGCGCCGGCTTTTTTTAACTGGATGAGCATTTCGTCGGAGGTATGACCGGCCCGGATGGCGCAGTTGAATTGCATGCCGAGCGGTTTGTCGATCAGCAATGCGCACAGATCGAAGACGCGCTGTTTCTTGGCCGTAAACAGATCGTCGTACATGTTGATGTGCCACACGCCGAACTTGTCCCGCAAATACTTCATGTGATCGTAGATGTATTGCGGCGAGTTGGTCTTGTATTGGCGTTCGAATACGGTACGGTCGCAGAACGAACAGGTGTAGGGACAGCCGCGCGAGGTGATCATCGTTGCGCCATGTTTCTTTTCGTAAGCGAAGAGCGGCAGGTGGTAGTCGTGCGGAAAGCCGGCCAGCTTTTCGTAAGCCGGGAAGGGGAGTTCATCGAGATCGACAATGCGGTTGCGTCGCGGATTGACGATGATGCGGCCGGCTTCGTTACGCCAGATCAGGTTGCCGATTTCAGCCATTGGCTTGCCATCAGCCAGTTCGAGCATGGCACCTTCGCCTTCGCCCATGACCAGGCAATCGATTTCTGGAAATTTTTCCAGGATCGGCGCGCCGAGCGAGGAAACATGCACGTTGCCAAATACGATTTTGACTTCGGGCCGGCGTTCGCGGATATAGGCGGCAATTTCAAACGCATCCATGAAACCCGAGGTTGTTGCCGAAAATCCGACCATCTCGGGATCGGTCGCCAGCACGATTTCGGCATTTTCAGCCGTTGTCGGCGGTGCGTAGGGTCCGAGGCAGTCGTGCAGTTGCACGACATGGCCAAATTTTTCCAGCCATGAAGCCAACTGCATGATACCAATGGGCGGCATTCGATTGGCCAGTACCGAAAAATCGGGTTGTCCCGGCACAAAATTGAACCCAGCTGGATGAACGAGTGTGACGCGCATGAATCTTCCCCGGACGAAGTGGCTGGATTTTATTAGAAATGACCCAATCTCCAGCAGTTCAATGATGCTTTGTCATCACTAGTCCGCTCTACCCTCTTGGCGAAAATCCGTGATTGGCACGCACCATCATCGTCTCCGGAAAGAACGGATTCTTGGTAAAAACATTTGCATAATCCGACATAAAATTTATGCCATCATACTGGTTGAAAAATTCTCGGCCATGTACCAATGGATCTGTTAATCGTTGCCATCCTCGCCGCATCGGCCATTCTGGTCTATGTGCTGTTGCGGGACCGCGACCGATATTCGCTTTATAAAAAGGAAGAGGCATCCTTGATGCCTCCCAACGCGCATCCCAGAAATTCCCGATGGCCTGCGTCGGTGCTAGGGATCGATCCGCAAACGCGGAATGCCGATGCGCCCACGCAAAAGCCGTACCGCCTCCTCAACGATGCCGAACAGATTCTGTTTTTCCGCTTGTGCGAAGCCATGCCCCGAATGCTGGTATTTGCCCAGGTTGGCGTGGCTCAGTTGGCTCAGTTGAGAGGACGCCGGGAAGCTCGAAAATTGAATTCGATGCTTGGCAGAGGTGTCGATTTCGTTATCTGCGACAGCGATTTCAGAATCGTGGCAGCCATTGATCTCGCATGGCCAGCGGATGGCGGTACCGAAAACTCGCCACAGGAAGAAAAGCGGCGAGCACTGCAAAGCCTGGGTATTCCGCTGATTGTGTATCGTCCCAATCAGTTGCCGGATACCAATACGCTCAGCAACGAGGTGGACAATGCCATCGTTCACCGAAAGCGTCTTGAAGCGGAGCGTAGCTCAATACAATGAGCCGACAGGTGTTCCGATAGGGAAACTCTGCATAAGCGCCCATCATGCAGCGCAATTTGAGAAAATGACG
>CAMKYP010000421.1 GCA_946477505.1 uncultured Dechloromonas sp.
CTTCAATGCCATGCTGCTGTTTGCCGTGGCGCTCTACATCCTGGTTGAGGCTTACCGGCGATTCACCTCCCCGCCCGAAATCCATTCGGTTGGGATGCTCGTGATCGCCAGTATCGGCCTCATCGTCAATCTGATCAGCATCCGCCTGCTGAGCGGGGGACAGACAGATAGCCTCAACGTAAAGGGAGCCTATCTCGAAGTGTGGAGCGACCTTCTGGGGTCGATTGGCGTGATCGTGGGCGCGGTGGTGATTCAGCTAACCGGCTGGTCCTGGGTAGATCCGCTTGTGGCTGTCGCCATTGGCCTCTGGGTTTTGCCACGCACCTGGATCTTGCTGAAGGACAGTCTGAATATCCTGCTCGAAGGCGTGCCCGAGGGCATCGACTTAGGAGAGGTGGAACAGGCCATGCTGGCTGTGCCAGGCGTCCTTGGCATCCATGACCTGCACGTCTGGGCGCTGACGACCGGCAAGACCAGCCTGACCGCGCATGTGGTCTATGACCCGACTTACTCCACCGAAGACGCTTTGATGCCCGCCTTACAGACGGTGTTGGCCAACCGCTTCAAGGTAGTCCACATGACGCTGCAATGCGAAACCAGACCCTGTGCGCACCAACCGCAAGGCTGCACCACCGCCGACAGCACATCCGAGCACGGCGGCAACCCTAATTTTCATTAACCAATTTACCAACTGACATGGAGCTCCCATGAAACCTTCCACGGTACTTTCCGCTTTTCTATTCGCTTGCTTCGTCAATCTGGCATCCGCTGCGGACGATCATAAGGGCCATGCCCACTACGAAAAGCCGGGCCAGGCGCATACCCATGATGCCAAACCCCAGCACGATGGCGTCGTATCGGTCGTCAAAGACATCAACTACGAGCTGGTGGCGAAGGTTGATTCCCTCACCCTCTACGTGACTGATCACAATCAGCCTGTCGACACCCGGAATGCGTCAGCTACCGTAACGCTCCTGTCCGCATCAGACAAGATCGAAGTCAAATTGCTGCCAGCCGGAGGTAACCAGTTGCGTGCCCAGGGGACCTTCAAGATCCAAGCCGGCACAAAAGCTGTCGCCTTGGTCAAACTCGGCGACATGTCCGGCCAGAGTGTTCGTTTCATCCTGAATTAGACGATGGTCACTGCACCGCCCATTCGTTCGCTGACAGCCGAGGCAAGGCCTGCAGTGCACAGCGTGGGCGATGCGTTTCCACGGCCGATCGCCACCACCGCCGTACTTCATCCAACGAGTTCCTATGCCTGAGCCTTCATCGCTGTTCCCGGCGAGACAGGTGGAACTTACCGGAATTACTGCGCCTCGTGTGTCCGGGACAGGTGAAATTCCAAGCTCAACGGCATTTTCAAGCATCCTTGAAAACGCCGTCTCACGTTCGGCGGCTGCCAATACTGCCTCAAGTGACAATTTCGACCCCGCCGGAAAATTGATTCTTGGCACTACCCATTCATCTCATTTACCAGCGAACGAGAACGGTTCAAACAAGAAAAATGGGGATTTTCAACAGAAAATGCTCGGAATAAGGGCCTATAGGCAGCAGATTCTTGCGTCCAATATCGCCAACGCTGACACGCCAGGCTACAAGGCGATGGATATTGAAATCACCGAGGCCGCCAGTGCCGATCAATCCCCTCCTCTTCAGTTGAACACTTCTTCGCCAGGGCATTTGAAGGGAAATTCTTCTTGGCAGTCGCCACCCGTCAGCCTTAAGTACCATGTCCCCTCTCAGGCCGCGGTTGACGGAAATACCGTCGAAATGGATGTCGAGCGCCAGAAGTTCGCGGAGAATTCATTGATGTATCAATTCTCCCTTGATCGGGTTGGTGGTGAGTTCAAGGACATGAGAGAGTTATTTCAATCACTGAAATAAATAATCGTGTTAGAGAACTAAGGTTGGTGTCTTGCAGGGTCGCAGGCAAAAAATTCGATGGAGTTCACGTGATGTCCAATAAAAATTCTCATAAGAAGTCCGCTCAGAAACCCGGAAAGCAGAAGGCTCGCTCCACGAGTACGTGCCTTTATCGCGTACTTGGGTATCAGCCTCTATCAGTGGATATGGTGGCGCAAACCCTGAAGGGACTGTCAATCCAGAAAACGCCGTGCAATATCTCTATCCGAAGTGCTCAATCAGAAACCGCCGTGCAGCTTCAAACCGGTGGATCTATCTTGGCAATTGAATTTGAGGCTGAGCCTAACTTCGACCTTGTCGCCGCTGCCCGACGAGGTCTCTCGCTACTAGAGGATTTCCTCTCAGCGATCGCGCTGGTACACGGATCGACATTCCAGGCTACTGAGCCGCTACAAGTGGCACGCTTAGGAGCGGAGAAGGTCGATGAATGCGAATTCCTGATGTTCAAGCGACTGCCGCTGAAGCATTGGAGTAAGCCAATTACGCCAGAAACCGTTGCAAAGGCAAAACACCTCCTGGCGCACTGGGATGGCTTGGAATCTGGGCATAGACTTCGAAGGGCCGCTCTGCAATATCGAGAGGCGATTGGAAACCTGGACGACACTACCGCATTCCAGGAAGCCTACATTGGCCTTGAATCGATGGAGCCACCGCTTGCTAAAGCGGCAGGGCTACCGCCAGGTACGGAAGAGGTGAAAGGCTCCTGTGAGTCATGCGGACATCAGTTCACAAGAAAGAGAACATCTCTAGTCGGTGTTCGCGCGTTCGTTTTGGATAGCATCGACCCGGAATCGGCTGAAGCGGGCCGGAAAGCAGATTGGAAATTGATCAATTCGCTCCGCAACGATCTTATGCACGGCTTGGCCGACCCAGAGAAGCTAGCTGACCGGCCCCATAAAGCCCTCCTTGCCGCGATGCACCATCTTCACGCATCTATCTGCGTTGCCTCACATGCAGCCGACCTTTCCACGGGGCGATACCAGCTCGCACGAGGTGGTCCAGTCTATCTCGTTGGCGGAAACTACAAAACGACTTCTTGGCCAGCGCTCCACGAATGGGGGACAGCCATTGAAATCACCGACGTCACGTGGGTTCCGCACAAGCAGTATGGGTTTGTACCGGAGATGAACTTCAAGAATGAAGGACTGAAGGATCTCGAAATCGGCATCGCAGTGCTGGGCGAGCCTTTCTCGTTCGCTACGATGCACTCCATCCAAGCCACAAGGTTTGAGCGCGACTAGAAGTTATGAAGCCTAGTTCTGACGTTGAACGCCAGCTTCTGACTGGCGCCAACTTCAGCTTAGGTTCGGCCCCCGCGACTACGTCAGGGTTTGCGATCTCGTAACAGCCGCAGCCCGTTGAACACCACCGGCAAGCTGGCCCCCATGTCGGCAAATACCGCCATCCACATCGTGGCGTGATCGAAGAGGGCCAGCAGCAGGAAAACGAATTTGATGCCCAGGGCCAGGGTGAATCGCCCCGGGTTTTGTAGAGGCTCCGGGGTTTAAGTGCAGGCGGTAGTTGCCTGCGTAAGGGCTTGTGAATAGTACCGTTCCTCAGCCTCGGCCGGCGGGATATTTCCGATGGGTTCCAGGAGTCGGGTGTGATTGAACCAAGTCACCCAAGTCAGGGTGGCCAGTTCGTAAGCGTCGTCCCGAAGCCGTCTTGAAATCAGATTTTCAGGTCGTGTAAAGCGA
>CAMKYP010000422.1 GCA_946477505.1 uncultured Dechloromonas sp.
TCGGCGATGCCGTCCATCACATCGGCGCGGCTCAGCACCTGCGTGCCTTCGTGCATCAGCTCGGCGACGGTCTTGCCCTCGCGGGCGCCTTCCATGATGGCGCAGGTGATCAGCGCCACGGCCTCCGGGTAGTTCAGCTTCAGGCCCCTGGCCTTGCGCCGCTCGGCGAGCAGGCCGGCAGTGAAGATCAGCAGCTTGTCTTTCTCGCGGGGTGTCAGTTCCATACAGACTCCTCAGGTATTCCAGATGCGGGGGTGGATGGCTGGGCGCTGGCAGCAGGCCGGGCGCAGGATTTTCCAGAGCTCGGCGAACCACAGACGGGCCGCCTCGCTGTTGTTGCCGAGATAGCGAGCGATCAGCACATCGGGCAAGGCGCTCAGGGCGTGTTGGGCGTCATCGGCGGGGATGATTTTGCGACAGGCTTCGAGCAGCCCGCTCGCTTGCGTCGACAATTCGGGAAAGGTGCACAGCAAGGTGCCGCACACCGTGGCACCGGCCCAGCCAGCCGGGCTGCTCAACATCGGGTCGCTGCCGTCGAAACCGCCGCGCTCGATCCAGATCGGCCGCTGGTCTCGATCAATTCGAAGAAGCAGGTCGAAGCGCCCGTTTTCAAATCGTTCGCCTGCTGCCGCGCGCCCGAGACACAGGATGTCCCAGCCGATATAACGGCTGTCGGCGGCGAGATCGACCGTCGTTTCCATGCGCGCCCGCGCGCCATCGAACACGATGGTTTCCTGCGGCAGCCATTCCAGCGTCGCCCCCTCGGCCACCGTGAAGGCAATGCGCTGCGAAGCTTCCGCGCCGCCGCTGCGATACCACTTGCCGGCGCCGGGTGTGGTCAGCTGGGCGTGGGCGCCGGCCTCGACACGCGCAGCAATCGCCAGTTGGTCGCCACCGGCGATGCCGGAAGGCGGATGCAGCACGACCGCCTGGCAGACGGCATCGCCTTCCGGATACAGCGCTTTCTGCACCCGCAACGGCCCGCGATGCCGGTTTTCGCGCAGCACCGTGCGCTCGCCGGAACGGGCAAAGCCAAGATGCAACTCGGCATGCCAGTTCAGCAAAGGCTCCAGCAGCGACAATGGTAGGCGCGAGGTCATTGCTGGATTATCAGGGAAAGTATACGGAGCGCGAAATACGCAGGAATGCGCAGTCTTCGCGAAGCGCATCGAGCAAGAGGTGGCGGTTTATCGGGGCCAAGCCGATGGCGAATGCTATGGCAAAAATGTTGTATTTGATACAATCATCGCAATTGCCAATCGATGGATTTCCATATGCGGCCTCTTCCCGTACATCACAAACGCACTCACCTGAAACACCCAAGGTCGAGCGCAGCGAATGGAAGTTCGACACAGCACTGGCTTCGTCACTTCTGGATTGCCTTGGCGCTCATTTTGACACTGGGCATTGCGCTGGTTGCCTATGGCAAATATTCCGTCGATAACGATGAAGACGAAGACGCCTACTTTACGGTTCAAACGGCGACGATTGCCGGGGACGCCGTGAATGTTCGGTGCAAGCTGAGTTTGCTGATTGATCAGGAGCAAGAGTCGCGGCTAAAGAAGCGCCAACAGGAACTGGATGCGGTCGTGCGCTCTGTCCTGGCAGAGGTATATCAGGGCAGCGCGCGTCCATCAATCTCTGAGGTAAGAGCGCAGATGCTCCTGACGCTCAACAAGAAACTCCCCCGCAAGCTCCAGATTCGCGACGTTTATGTCCAAGAGCTACTCGTCGGCAACAGTTAGCCAGTTTCGATAGCGAGGAAATCCTCGCGCTGGCAGGTTCCATGCCGAATTTCCCCTGAAATAATTGGGCGAGTCATCATGGAAGGCATGCTTAACCGAACTGTTTCTCGGCATTACAGGCGTTTCCTTGCTTCCGCACGCTATCATCGGGGCTGTGCAAAGAATTTGGCGCACCAGAATGGCAAATCGGAACTAATTTGCGCACTCCTGGCGTGCACACTTAAACGGCGGTCGAAGCATAAGCTAGTCAAACCGCCAGCGCCTCCCTGACCCCATCCTGCGGCATCGTTTCTCCCCGGCCGCGCATGATGAACTCCCCGCGCTCCATCAGCAGGTACTGGTCGGCCAGCGATTCGGCGAAGTCGTAGTACTGCTCGACGAGCAGGATCGCCATTTCGCCGGTTTGGGCGAGCAGGCGGATGGCGCGTTCGATGTCCTTGATGATGGAGGGCTGGATGCCTTCGGTGGGCTCGTCGAGGATGAGAAGCTTGGGGCCCATGGCCAGGGCGCGGCCGATGGCGAGTTGCTGCTGCTGGCCGCCGGAAAGGTCGCCGCCGCGGCGGTGCAGCATCTGCTTCAAGACCGGGAACATTTCGAAGATGCGTTCGGGAATCTTCGTGCTGCCCGGTTTGGTGGCGAGGCCCATGAGCAGGTTCTCCTCGACCGTCAGGCGCGGGAAGATTTCGCGGCCCTGCGGCACGTAGCCGATGCCGGCCTTGACGCGCTCGTGCGGCGGCAGGTGGGTGATGTCCTGTCCATCGAAGATCATGCTGCCGGATTTGGTTTTGACGAGGCCCATCAGCGACTTGAGCAGGGTGGTCTTGCCGACGCCGTTGCGGCCGAGCAGGGTGGTGACCTCGCCGGTGGTGACTTCGAAGCTGAGGCCGCGCAGGATGTGGCTGCCGCCGTAGGCTTGGTGGAGGGATTCGACTTTCAGCATGCTTAGCGCCCCAAATACACTTCAATAACGCGTTGATCGTTCTGTACCGTGGCGAGGTCGCCCTCGGCCAGCACCGAGCCTTCGTGCAACACCGTGACCTTGCCGCCGAGTTTTTCGACGAAGGCCATGTCGTGCTCGACGACGACCAGCGAATGCTTGCCGGCGAGCGAAACGAAGAGTTCGGCCGTGCGCATGGTTTCGTCGTCGGTCATGCCGGCGACCGGCTCGTCGAGCAGCAGCAGTTTGGGCTCCTGCATCAGCAGCATGCCGATTTCCAGCCACTGCTTCTGACCGTGCGAAAGCAGGCCGGCCTGGCGGTCGGCCTCCTTGTCGAGGCGGATCAGGCGCAGGGTTTCGGCGATCTTGTCGCGTTCGTCACCGGCCAGCCAGGCCATCAGGCTCTTCCACACCCGCTTGTCGGTCTTCATCGCCAATTCGAGGTTTTCGAAGACGGTGTGCTGCTCGAAAATGGTCGGTTTCTGGAATTTGCGGCCGATGCCGAGATGGGCGATTTCCGGCTCGGTCAGGCGCGTCAGGTCGATGGTCTGACCGAAGAACGCCTTGCCGGAATCGGGCCGCGTCTTGCCGGTGATGACGTCCATCATCGTTGTCTTGCCGGCGCCGTTGGGGCCGATGATGCAGCGCAGTTCGCCGGCGTCGATGGCGAGGTTGAGGTTGTTCAGCGCCTTGAAGCCGTCGAAGCTGACGGTGATGTCTTCGAGGTAGAGCGCGACGCCGTGCGACAGGTCGAGTTCGCCGGTGACGACGTGGCCCATCTGGTCGGCGCCGTCGCTGCCTTCCGGCCGGTCGTCGAGGGTGTTTTCGAGAATCATGCTGCAGCTCCCTTCTTGTCCATGACTTTCTTCCACAGCCCGACCAGGCCTTGCGGCAGCATCAGGGTGACGACGATGAACAGCAGGCCGAGGAAGAACAGCC
>CAMKYP010000423.1 GCA_946477505.1 uncultured Dechloromonas sp.
GGACAGGGATGAAGATTTCGCTCGAAATCACGCTGACGGCGGTCGTCGTCGGCATCGTCTGGGGCACGCTGCTGGCGATGATGCGCCTTTCGTCGCTGCGTGCGCTGTCGCTGTTCGCGGCGGGCTATGTCAACCTGTTCCGCGCCGTGCCGCTGGTCATGGTGCTGCTATGGTTCTTCCTGATCATTCCGCGCTTCATCGAACAGTTGTTCGGCACGCCGTCGGGCACCGACTTGCGGCTGACCTCGGCGATCATCGGCTTTGCGTTGTTCGAGTCGGCCTACTATTCCGAGATCATCCGCGCCGGCATCCAGAGCGTGCCCAGGGGGCAGATGGCCGCCTGCTACGCGCTGGGCATGAGCTACGGCCAGGCCATGCGCCTGGTTATCCTGCCGCAAGCCTTCCGCAACATGGTGCCGCTGCTCCTGACCCAGGCCATCATCCTGTTCCAGGATACGTCGCTGGTCTACGTCTCGGCACTGGCCGACTTCTTCGGTGCCGCCTACAAGGTGGGCGACCGCGATGGCCGCCTGGTCGAACTGCTGTTGTTCGCTGGCGCCGTCTATTTCGTCATCTGCTTTGGCCTGTCGCAGTGGGTCAGGCACCTTCAGAAAAAATACCAGCCGGCCTGAGTGCCAACGGACCTGTTACCCATGATCAAGATCGTAAACGTCAGCAAGCAATACGGTAGCTTCGAGGTGCTCAGGAAGTGCAGCACGACCGTCGATAAGGGCGAGGTGGTTGTCGTTTGCGGGCCTTCGGGTTCCGGCAAGTCGACATTGATCAAGTGCGTCAACGGGCTTGAGCCCTTCCAGTCAGGTGAGATCATCGTCGACGGCATTTCGGTCGGCGATCCAAGGACCAATCTGCCGGCCTTGCGCGCTCGGGTCGGCATGGTGTTCCAGCATTTCGAACTGTTTCCTCACATGAGCATTACCGAGAACCTGAGCGTGGCTCAGATCAAGGTGCTCCGGCGTAGCAGGGAGGAGGCGATGGAGCGCGGCCTCAGGCTCCTCGACCGGGTTGGTTTGAGGGCACACGCCGACAAGTTTCCCGGCCAGTTGTCCGGCGGGCAGCAGCAGCGTGTGGCGATCGCCCGGGCCTTGGCGATGGATCCGATCTGCATGTTGTTCGACGAACCGACCTCGGCGCTCGACCCGGAAATGATCAACGAGGTGCTCGACGTCATGACTGAACTCGCCCAGGAGGGAATGACCATGATGTGCGTGACGCACGAAATGGGTTTCGCCAAGCGCGTGGCCCACCGGGTGGTGTTCATGGATCAGGGGGCGGTCGTCGAAGACGAGGCGACCGAGGCATTCTTCGCCAATCCGCGCTCCGAGCGGGCAAAGCAGTTCCTCGCCAAGATACTGCAGCACTGAGCAGGCGTTTTCCGGGCATGAAAAAGCCGCTCACGGGAGCGGCTTCCACTGTCGCGGTTCGAGTTTCAGTCGGCCTTGTGCCACGCCTCGTCAGCGGCCAGGGCCGGACTCTGGCGTGCCGAATACGAGCGCACGGTGCCCGATTCGAAGTAGATGCGGGCGAGCAGTTCGGACAGTACGCCGGTGGTGATGAAGTGCACGCCGGCGATCAGCGTGCCAATGCCGACGATGAGCAGCGGGCGGCCGCCGATTGGTTCACCCAGCCCGAATTTGACCCAGCCGAGCCAGGCCAGTACCAGACCGGAAATGGCAGTCAGCGCCAGGCCGATGCTGCCGAAGAAATGGCCGGGACGGGCGCGGAAGCGCATGAAGAAATAGACGGCGATCAGGTCGAGGATGACGCGGAAGGTGCGTGAAATGCCGTATTTGGAGACGCCCGCGGTACGAGCGTGGTGCGTCGTCGGCTCCTCGGCGATTCGGCGCGGCGTGGTGACGGTCGCCATCCAGGCCGGGATGAAGCGGTGCATTTCGCCGTACAGGCGCACGCGCTTGATGACGTCGCCGCGATAGGCCTTCAGGCTGCAACCGTAGTCGCGCAGCTTGACGCCGGTCATGCGGGCGATCAGGCGGTTGGCGATCTTCGACGGAATCTTGCGCAGGAACAGGCCGTCCTGGCGATTCTGGCGCCAGCCGGCAACCAGGTCGAGGTCTTCGTTGAGCAGGCGGGCCACCATGCGCGGGATATCGACCGGGTCGTTCTGCAAGTCGCCATCCATGGTCACGATCACGTCGCCGCGCGCGGCATCGAGACCGGCCTGCATGGCTGCTGTTTGCTTGAAGTTGCGGGTCAGTTCGACGACACGCACATGCGGACCGTATTCGCGGGCGCACTGCAAGCCGCGATCAACCGTTGCATCGCTGCTGCCATCATCGACCAGCACGAGTTCCCATGGATGCTGGTAGCCGGCCAGCGCCTCATGCACCCGCTTGACCAGCGGCGCGATGTTGTCTTCCTCGTTGTAGAACGGGACGACGATGGACAGGCTGTGCGGAGGAATCGAAAGGGCGGCGGTCATGGGCGGGTCCGGCGGGAAAGTCGGCATTTTACCGTGAAGTGCGCAACAAGCCGCAATGAAAGGCCTCCCCGGGTGGTTCGCGTGAAGCTCGGGCCTGGATCAGCGGGCAGACGACAAGGACGCTCGGGCGGCTATTCCTCATCTTGTCGCGTTGGCAGGCGCCAAATGTCGGGCAACTGTGCGAAAGATGGTCCATGCAACGGTTTTGCCAAGGCTCCCGGTGCCGGTTTGAGGCTGAAAAGAATTCCCATGTTGTCAGAAGTAAGCAGAACTCCTGTTTTGCTTGATCGCAAAATCATAGGCGAAAAAAACCACCGCTTGGTTTCCTTCGCTGAAACCGGCGTTGCATTTTGCAGATTGCCGGAACGCCGCTCTGGGAGAGGCTTTCCGCTGTTGACCCGAAGCCCGCAGAGAGGGATTGAGTCATGGCAATTGAGAGGATTAAGTTAAAACTATGGGTCTATTAATCCATTTGTTTCAAATTCCGTATAAAAGTAAAAATCAAGACGTTTGTCATTCCAAAAATGGCATTTGTGGTATGATTAAAAAAATCAAATTTTTTATGTGGTTACCTTAAAAAAATAGTGAGTTTTTTGTATTGGAAAACAATTTGTAATAAATGATTCTAATGTCTTCAAAAAAGCATTCTCTTCACAATTTGTCATTCAAATCTTTCGATAAAAATTCGATTGATTCGAAATATGACTATTTATTCAGCTTATGGAAGGCAACATCCATGAGCAGAAGGGAAAGCACGACAGAAGATTACGGTCGTATCTTTCATGAATTTGCCAATTGCATAAATTACCGCCCGTTGGGCGACATTTCCCGTCGTGATGTGATCGATTTTCGCGATCGCTTGATCGAGAAGGGTCAAAGCCCGATCACCGCCAGCCGTAAAATCGGCGTGCTGAAGACAATCTTTCTGACGGCAGTCGATCATGAACTGATGTCGGCCAATCCTGCCGACGGCGTCCGAATGCACAGCAAGACGCAGGTCAAGCAGCGTATTGCCTTTGCTGCCGACGATCTGGTGCGCATATTCAACAGCGCTATCTATACCGAAGGTTTCGTGCCGCGCGGCGCGGGGCGGGAGGCGGTCTATTGGCTGCCGCTGCTGGCCTTGTTTACCGGGGCGCGGGTTGAGGAACTGGCGCAGT
>CAMKYP010000424.1 GCA_946477505.1 uncultured Dechloromonas sp.
TGCCCGGCGTCTCCGGGCTCGAAGCGGTCAAGGTCATCAGCGAGGAAATGCCCGATGTCAATGTACTCATGCTGACCGTTTCCGAAGATGCGCAGGACCTGATGGACGCGTTGCGCGCCGGGGCCAGCGGTTACCTGCTCAAGAATATCGAGACCGATGTCCTGGTCGACGCCATCCGCAAGGCGGCGCAAGGGGAGTCCGTCGTTTCGCAGCAAATGACGGCCAAGCTGATCCAAGGCGTGCGCAATCCACCGAAGACCGACGCGTTGCAGGCTGAGCGCGACCGTTTTTCACCGCGCGAACGCGATATCCTCGCTGCCCTGGCCCAGGGCGAAAGCAACAAGGAAATTGCCCGCAAGCTCGACCTGGCCGAAAGTACGGTCAAAATCCATGTCCAGAATATCTTCAAGAAGCTGAACATGAGCAGCCGCGTCCAGGTGGCGCTCTACGCCGTCGAAAACGGCTACGGACACGGCCGCTGACCGACTGGGCTCCGTGCGCCCCCAAACGGGCGCAAATTTTTAGTGACAGGAGGGCAGCGGATGCGAACGCTGCAGATGCTGATAGGCCTCGGCCAACTCCTGGAGATGGGGCATGTCGCCACGGTCAAAGGCGTTGCGCATGTTTTCCAGAAACATCACATGCAACTGGCAGACGCCTTCCGGCGTACAGAGCAACACTTCGCTGATCTCGGCGGCAATGGTCATGGGAACATGCTCGTGCTCGGCGATTGCCTCGATCTCGCCACGGTCGAGATCGCAATAATCCAGCACGTCCTGAATAGACAGCATGGGCATCTCCTTTAATGCGGAATCAGAAGTCAGGGGTTTTGCCTGCTTATTGTTGTTGTCAGCCGCCTTGTCGTTGTTATGGGTGGAGTGCCTTCTCTCTTTATAGCCTAAAAAATGTTGAAACTGAAGAAGCGGGGGCGCTAAAAGCGCAAACGCCCTTCTGGCCATGGATTTGATAATTGCAGGCGGGTCAGGGTCGGCAGGAGGTCGAGGCGTGTGTCTTTTTTGAGCTGCAGCGCGCTGGCGCGCATCTCGTCCAGCGAAACGTCAATCGGATCGCCGCCGGTGGCGAAGGCGATGGTGTTGCCGCTGTCGCACGATGGGAAAACGGCGAGACGACCATCGAATGCCTGTTTCAGGCGTTCGACGCTGGCCGGGAAGTTTTTGTCGCGGCCCAGCAGGTTAACGGCCAGGATGCCTTGTTGCCCGAGGCGGGCTCGGCAGGCCTGATAGAAGGGCAGGGTGTCCAGCGGGCCGGTACGTCCGTCCGGGTCGAAACCATCGACGAAGATGTAGTCGAAACTGCTCGAGCCGCCGAGCATGTAGTCGGCGCCGCAGCCAATCACTACATCGAGCCGCTGTGGATCGACCGGTAGCCGGAAGTATTGGCTGGCGACGAATTCGACCTGCGGATTGATCTCGACGGCGGTGATCCGGCAGTCGGGCAGGTTGCGGTAGATGAACTTGGCTAGCGATCCTGCGCCCAGGCCGATCAGCAGGGCCGTTTTCGGCCAGGTCGCGGTGGGACGGAGAAGCAGCCCGGCCATCATCTCGCGGGTGTAAGCCAGTTCCAGCGACCACGGCCGGGCAATGCGCATGGCGCCCTGCACCCAGTCCGAGCCGAAGTGCAGGTAGCGCACGCCGTCTTCTTCGCTGATGTCTACGGGGTGGCGGGGTTGTTTTCCGGATTTCCGCATGGCGTCGCGCTTTTGAGATGGCGTCCCAGGTGGAATCACATTGGGAGCTGTCGGTGGCTTTTCTTAAAGGTTTTGTATTGGTGTATTTTGGTTGATACCAACAAAAGTACCAACAAATTGTAAGGCTACTTCCAAATACCCCTAGTAGGTCTGCTCTGAAGGGTACGACATTCTGGCACTGTGGGTTGCTATGTGCCAAGACAATCTGGCTATAGGCAGATATAGTCAGTCACGAGTCACTCACCAATGCTTCCTACCAATGGAAAAACCATTCTACGCACTTACTGAGTCTGCAACTCTCCTTGGATGTACGTCAGCCGATCTAATCCAATTGGCGGCCAGGGATGACATTACGTTTCTGGTCGGGGTTCCAGATGGAATTCGTTTTCAGATCTTCGATGCAGATGCGAACCGTACCGAGTCTCCTGCGCTTCTTGAGCCGCAGCTTTTGGAGCTATCTGCTACTCAGTGCCAAAAAATTCAGATCAATGGGCGAACTGAACAAAGTGATTTCCGACGGGGCTATCTGATCGCTTCGAATGGGGCGTTACAGCTGCTCAAACCCAGCTATGGCAAAGCTGGTCGCTTGGAGCATGCCTGGGTCTTTTGGCGAACCAGCAAAGGCCCCTACGTCAAAGAGATCGAACTGACTCCGGAACGCTTATTCGTCGTTGGTGACGATGTGCGGCGATTATTGGAGGCCCAGACTAAGGCTCAGCCCAAAGCAAAACTGAAGAAACAAGAAGAGAAGGTTGTAAAGCTGCCGCCAAATGACTCTGTCGATGTGGATGAAAAGCCCTTGGTTCAAGCCAAGGCGTTCATTGATCAGAAGGATGTGAGCGAAACCATTTCTAATGGAAATGTCGGCTCGACTACTCAGTCTGCGGCAGTCCAAACCTCCGTAGCTCCGCAAACAATATTGAAAAGACCAGAAGTAGAAGCGCGAACGGGCCTGAAGCGCTCTACCATCTATGACAAACTTGATCCAGAGTCGCCGCGGTATGACGCCACATTTCCGAAGCAGGTCAGCTTGGGTACGAGCGCCGTGGGGTGGTTAGAGTCAGAAGTTGATGCGTGGGTCGCTTCTCGGCAGGTTGTTAACAAAACGACAGGTCGCTGATCGGTTATTCTGCTTAAATCAACATATATTGAAACGTTGGTAGCTTGAATTCAAAACTCACGCGGCTGAAGTCATGCTTGCTGATGTAGGTTTCCATTTTCAGTAGGCGGTCTAGGTTGCTTCCCCACCATGCAAGGACGGATCTGCATTGAAACTCGTAGAAAATTTCATGCAGCGGGGCGAGCCGATATTTTTTGCTTACCAGTGAGTCGATAAAGTCGGGGTGGAACTCGGTGTACTTCTTCGCTAGTTCCGAAAATGTGTACTGCAGTCCGTTAATTCTTATTGGATAGCGATGCCAGACATCGTCAAGGATGTCGTTCAGTTTGGCTGTTCGTTCCTGTGCATCCATTTCCGCTAGCGATGGAAACATGTATTCATGTTTCCCCGTAAGGATGCGTAAATCGCCGAAAAGTCTTTCGCAGGTCGGTGAAACCCAAGAAAACCGTTGTGCCGGGCTCCACTCGTATGAGCGTTGTACCGCTGTCCTTGTTGGATGCCGAATCTGACCATGCAGTAATTTATTCCACTGTAGGTCAGACCACTTCGCGGTAAGGAGGTCTTTGGGGCGAGCGGGGAGCGCCAGGAGTAACAGGATTGCCAGCGAGTGTTCTCGAGCGAATCCAATATGTGAGAAGAGCAGGTTCCGCAATAACTCCCAACAATGCGCTTCTGTCTTGAGAAAGTAGCGTCGTTCTTCTTGGGGGGTATTTGATTTTGACTTGGAGTGTCGGCGCGCGTTTAAATTTGACCACCTGTGCGCGTTGAATTTTGACCAGGT
>CAMKYP010000425.1 GCA_946477505.1 uncultured Dechloromonas sp.
GGCAGTGCCCACACGCGCTGGGCGACGCATGGCGTGCCCTGCGAACGCAATGCCCATCCGCATGTCTCCGGCACCATCGCCGTCGTCCATAACGGCATCATCGAAAATTACGAAAGCCTGCGCAGCGAACTGACTGCTCTGGGCTACGAATTCACGTCGGATACCGACACCGAGAGCATCGCCCACCTCATTCAGTCGCTACTCAAAACCGAGCCCGACCTGTTCAAGGCGGTGCGCCTCGCCTGCCAGCGCCTGGTCGGCGCCTATGCCATTGCCGTCATCGACCACACCCAACCAGGCAAGATCATCGTTGCCCGCGAAGGTTCGCCGCTGTTGCTGGGAGTCTCCGACACCGGCAACTACGCTGCATCCGACGCTTCGGCCCTGCTGCAGGTCACCCGCAACATGGTCTACCTGGAAAATGGCGACATCGCTGAACTGACTGCCGGCCGGGTCAGCATCTCCCGCCTCGACGGCACGCTTGTCGAACGCCCGGTCCATGTGTCGCAACTGTCGGCAGCCGCCGTCGAACTGGGCACCTACCGGCACTACATGCAGAAGGAAATTTTCGAGCAGCCGGAAGCCCTGGCCAATACGCTGGAAATCGTCGGCGGCAGCAAAACCATTCAAGCCGGCATTTTCGGCGCCGAAGCCGGCAATTTGCTGACCGATATCGACCACATCCTGATCCTGGCCTGCGGCACCAGCAGCCACTCCGGCTATACCGCCCGCTACTGGCTGGAGGCAATCGCCGGCGTCCCCTGCACCGTCGAGATCGCCAGCGAATACCGCTACCGCAGTTCGGTGGCCAACCCGCGCCAGTTGATCGTCGCCATTTCGCAATCCGGCGAAACCGCCGACACACTGGCCGCCCTGCGCCACGCCAAGTCGCTCGGTCAGACCAAGACGCTGGCCATCTGCAACGTGCCGGAATCGGCAATCGTCCGCGAATGCGCCCTGCGCTTCATCACCCGTGCCGGCCCGGAAATCGGTGTCGCCTCGACCAAGGCCTTCACCACCCAACTGGCCGCCCTCTTCCTGCTGACGCTGGTCATGGCCAAGGTCAAAAATCGCCTCACGGCGGAGCAGGAAAGCACCTTCATCGACCAATTGCGCCACCTTCCAGTGGCCGTCAACAAAGTGCTGGAACTCGAGCCGGAAATTGAAATCTGGTCGAAGCGCTTTGCCGACAAGCAGCATGCCCTGTTCCTGGGTCGCGGTCGCCATTACCCGATCGCCCTCGAAGGGGCGCTCAAGCTCAAGGAAATCTCCTACATCCACGCCGAAGCCTACCCAGCCGGCGAACTGAAGCACGGCCCGCTCGCGCTGGTCGATGCCAACATGCCGGTCATCTCGGTTGCTCCGAACGACCAGTTGCTCGACAAGCTGAAGTCGAACCTGAAGGAGGTCCAAGCCCGCGGTGGGGAGCTCTATGTCTTCGCCGACGCTGATTCGGAACTCCCGGAATCGGAAGGCGTGCACATACTGCGCCTGCCCGAACATTACGGCGAGTTGTCGCCGATTTTGCACGTCATTCCGCTGCAACTGCTGTCGTACCACGCCGCGCTGGTCAAGGGTACCGATGTGGACAAGCCGCGCAATCTCGCCAAGTCGGTCACCGTCGAGTAAATCCCGATGGCCACCTACGCCATCGGCGATATCCAGGGCTGCTACGACTCGCTGCAGCGGCTCTTGGCGCTTTGCGCTTTCAACCCGAGCCGTGATCGCCTTTGGTTGGTCGGCGATCTGGTCAACCGGGGTCCGAAATCGCTGGAGACGCTACGCCTGATCAAGTCGTTCGGCCCAGCAGCGACGACCGTGCTCGGCAATCACGACCTCTATCTGCTGATGGTCGCCGAGGGCGGCGCCAAGTTCCGGGGCAAGGACGATACCCTACAGGAAATCTTTGACGCCCCCGATTGCGCCGAGCTGCTCGCCTGGCTGCGCCACCAGCCGCTCTGTCACACTGAAGGCGAGTATTGTCTGGTGCATGCCGGGCTCCTGCCGCAGTGGAGTGCCGCCCGTGCCCGCGAACTTTCGAAGGAAGTCGAGGCCGCGCTGCAAGGCCCGGACTTCCGCGAACTGATCCTGAACCTTTGGGGCAGCGAACCGGTTGCTTGGTCGGACGACCTGAGCGGCTGGCCCCGCCTGCGAGTCATTGTCAACGCCATGACCCGCATGCGTTTCTGCACACCCGACGGCGTCATGGAGTTCAAGGCCAAAGGCAAGCTGAGCAATGCGCCGAAAAACCACCTGCCTTGGTTCGACCTGCCAAACCGCCAGCATGCCGATGCCGTTCTGGTCACCGGCCACTGGTCGGCACTGGGGCTGAAGGTCACGCCGAATCTGCTGGCGCTCGACTCGGGCTGCCTGTGGGGCGGTCATTTGACGGCAGTTCGCCTGGAAGACCGCAAGGTGTTTCAGGTGGACTGTTCGCCATCGGAAGCCCAGCCCCTAGAGCAATAGCCTCGCGAGCCTGCGCCGCCACCAGCTTCCGGTCCTCGCCATTCAGGCCGCGCAGGGGTGTCGTTACCAGCCGGGCAATCAGGCGCTTGCGCCCCAGAATGGCCCGCGTGCATTGACCCAGGGAAATATCGCCGTCGTAGCGCGGCGCCAGACTACGCTGCCCATCCAGTTCCCAATAGGAAATTGCCACCGGCAGGACCGGATGCCCGGCGCTCAGCGCCGGCTGCAGCAGGGCGGCATGGAAATGCAGCAAACTCCGCCCATCCGTCGTCGTGCCCTCGGGAAAGACGGCGACATGGCGCCCCTGGTCGAGCAGGGCTGCGATTTCCTGATTGACGATTTTTGCGTGGCCGCGGCTACCGCGGCGCAAAAAGACCGTATCGTTCTTCGCCGCCAGCCAGCCGATCAACGGCCAGTTCCGGACCTCAGCCTTGGATACGAAGGCCGACGGCAGGGCGGCATTGATGACGTAGATATCGATCCACGAGACGTGGTTGGCGACGATCAGCGCACCGGGAACCGCGTGGGTCAGATCGGCCTCGACCTCGACCCCTAGGGCATCGAGCAGCGCACCGGCCCAACTCGCTTTCAGGCGCAGCCTGGCAGCTGTACTACAGGCCGGAAAAATCAGCAGAATGACGATGATGCTGCTGAAAACCAGCAGAATCAGGCGGAAAATCCGGAAGGCGCGAAGCGCAAGATTGGTTTCGTTCAGTCTGCTTGTCCGAAATAGTGCTTGGCGTAACGTCCGGCCACCTTGGCCATCGGCATCAGGATGGGCAGGTCGGCCGTATTGAAATCGGGGTCCCAGGCTGGTTCGCCACAAATCCAGGCTCCAGCACGCAGATAGCCCTTGATCAGCGGCGGCACCTCAGCCGGACGATCCTGCTGCAGCGCCGCCAGGGGCAGCGGGCAGCGCGGGAAGACGCGATACTCCTGCGGTCCGAGGTGATCCACAGCCAGCCGATTATACAGGCTGGCCGCAGCGTGCCCACCATCGGCCATGCTGATCGAAGCACACCCCATCAAGTAGTCGTGGCCGCGCTCGACCATGTACTGGGCCAAGCCGGACCACAGCAAGGTAATGGTGGCACCGGTCCGGTAATCCGGATGGACGCAGGAGCGGCCGATTTCGAC
>CAMKYP010000426.1 GCA_946477505.1 uncultured Dechloromonas sp.
GATGACGGTGCTGGCCTGGGCGTAGTGGAACAGCGACAGTTCGAAGTAGAGCAGTTGCCCCAGGCCGCCGGCGCCGACGAAGCCGAGGATGGCGGCCATACGGATATTCATTTCCCAGCGGTAGAGGGTATAGGCGATCAGTTGCGGTGCGGCGCCGGGCAGCGTGCCGTAGAGGAAGCGCATGCCGGCCGAAGCGCCCGCCAGGCGCAACGCCCGGGCCGGGGCCGGCGGCGCGTTGTCGAGGGCTTCGGCGTACAGGCGGCCGAGCACGCCGGCGGTATGCAGGGCCAGCGCCAGGGCCCCGGCGAAGGGGCCGAGACCGACGGCGAGCGCGGTGATGGTGGCCCAGACCAGTTCCGGCACCGAGCGCAGGGTGTTGAGCACGAAGGCGAAGGGCGCATGCGGCTTGGGCAGGGCCAGCAGCAGGCCGGCCACGGCTGCAAGCAGTGTGCCGACGACCGAGATGGCCAGGGTTTCCCAGACGCCCTTGCCGACCTTGTGTAGCCACTCGGCCGAGAGGTCGGGCGGGAAGAAGCCGGCGACGAATTCGCCCATGCTGCGCGCGGCTTCGGCGGTGAACAGTTCGCCGAAGCCGATGCCCAGGAAGCGGAAGCTGGCGACTGTGCCGGCGCTCAGCGCCAGCGCGAGCAGCGCACTGCGCGGGCCGAAAGGCAATGGGCGGCCGGCCGGCGGCGTATCGAGCGCGCGACGCAGCCATTGCGACAGTCCGTCGGCGGCAAAGACCAGGGCCATGAAGGCGAGCAGGATGCTGGCTGCTTCGCCGCCGTTGAGCATCTTCATGGCCTGGTCCATCAGCTGGCCGAGTCCGCCGGCCCCGACGAAGCCCATGACGACCGAGGCACGGATGGCGCATTCCCAGCGGTATACGGTGTAGGAGGCCAGTTCCTTGGCGGCGAGCGGGATCAGGCCGTAGAGGATGGCGAGCGGTCGCCCGGCGCCGCTGTGGCGCAATGCCTTGGCCGGCGCCGGATCGACCGATTCGAGGATTTCGGCATAGACCTTGGCGAGCATGCCGCCATAGGTCAGGCCGAGCGCCAGCACGCCGGCAGCCGGGCCGAGGCCGAAGATGCGCACGAAGACCAGTGCCCAGACCAGCTCCGGAATGCCGCGCAAGACGGTAAGCAGGCCGCGCGTGACCGGGTTGAGCGTCGGCTTTTCGCGCCCGGCGGCCGTCGCCAGGTAGCCGAGCGGTAGCGCGAGCAGAAAGGCGAGCGCCATGCCGGCGGTGGCGATGGCGAGCGTTTCCACGGTCGCCTTGCCGAGGTAGCCGAGGAACTCCGCCCCCGTTTCCGGTGGCAGGAAGGCGGCCAGGAAATTACCGATGACTTTGAGGTTGCCGGCATCGAACAAGGCGCCAGGCTTGACCTCGGCCGCCTGGAGCAGCGGCCAGAGAACGACGAGCGCGGTCAGCGCGCCGATCAGGCGCGGGCGGGCGGCAGGATCGGCCGTCAGCAGCATGCGGCCCGCGTCGCTGCGTCGTTGGCAGCATGTTGTCGGGTCATGAAGGCCGGCTCGTGGGCCTGTACGGGCAGTTCATCGCCTTCGCCGGCATAGAGTTCGCGGAGCAGGGCGTCGGAAACGCGCTCGCTGGGCAGGTCGAAGGCAATGCGTCCGGCCTTGACGCCGACGATGCGCCGGAAGTTGCCAAGCGCCAGATCGACGGCGTGCAGGCTGGCGATCAGCGTTGCGCCGCGCGCCTCGGCATCGGCCACCAGGAGGCGTATCGTCGCCTGGGCCAGGGCCGGGTCGAGAGCCGAGACCGGTTCGTCGGCCAGGATCAGGTCGGGCTGCTGGTAAAGCACGCGGGCAATGCCGACGCGCTGCAGTTGCCCGCCGGACAGCTGGTCGCAGCGGCAGAACAATTTGTCGGCGAGGTCGACGCGTTCCAGCGCCGCTTTCGCCCCGGGGGCATCCATCGGGTACAGCAGCGACGCGAGCGATTTCCACGCCGGCCAGCGTCCCAGCCTGCCGGCCAGTACCGCGGTCACGGCGCGCTGGCGGCCGGGAATGGGCGGGGCCTGATGCACGGTGCCGATGCGGGCGCGTAACTGCTTCAGGTCGCTTTCGCGCAGAGTCCGCCCGGAAAGGGGGGCATCGAGTACCGTCCCTTGCCCGGCCGTCGGTGCCAGCGCAGTGCCGATCACCGACAGCAGGCTGGTCTTGCCCGCCCCCGACGGTCCGATCAAGGCGATGCACTCGCCCTGGTCGGCACTCAGCGAAATGCCGGTCAGGGCCGCGAAGCCATTGGCGTGGGTCAGCCCCACGCCATCAAGCGAAAAGCTCATCGCTTACTTGAGCAGGCCGGCCGCGTGGGCAGCTTTCTCGATCCCGTCGTAGTTTTCCTTCTTGGTCGGGATGAACTTGGCGGCGCGCTGCAGGGCGAGGATTTCCTTATGCTCCGGGTTGGCCGGGTCAAGCTTGAGGAAGGCGTCGGTCAGCTTCTTGACCAGCGCCGGATCGAGGTCGCCGCGCACCGTCCAGTTGTAATCGAAGTAGGGCGGTGTGGTGGCGAAGACGCGTACCTTGTCGGTATCGACCTTCTTGGATTCGACCAGCTTGTCCCAGACCGAGGCATTGAGCACGCCGGCCTCGGCCTTGCCGGCGGCGACGAAGGCGACGGTGGCGTCATGGGCGCCGGAGAAGGCGACGTTCTTGAAGTCCTTTTCCGGGTTGAGGCCGGCCTGTTGCAGGAAGAAGCGCGGCATCAGGCTGCCGGACGTGGAGGACGGGGCGCCGAAGGCGAAGGTCTTGCCCTTCAGGTCGGCCAGCGACTTGATTGCCGGGTCGGCGGTGATGAACCTGGAGGTGAACTTGGCGTCCTCCTCGCGCTGGACGATGGGAATGGCCGTGCCGCTGGTGCGTATCTTGGCCTGCACGAAGGTGAAGCCGCCCAGCCAGGCGAGGTCGATCTTCTTGGTGGCCAGCGATTCGACGACGGCGGCGTAGTCGGAAACCGGTGTGAAGACGACTTTCATGCCGGTCTGTGCTTCGAGGTACTTGCCGAGCGGTGCAAACTTGCGTTGCAGTTCGGTGGGGGCTTCGTCGGGAATGGCCGAGACGCGCAGGACGGCGTCGGATGCGGTGGCGGGGAGGGTGAAGGTCGATGCGACGGCGCAAGCGGCCGCAGCCTTCAGCGCCAGGCGGCGCATGCTGGAAAAGTTCATGTAAAGCTCCGATTTTGACAACAACCGCCGCCGTGCGGATATCACGGCAGCTTACAAGGCGCCGGGGCGCCACCTGATACGTGCGGTACGCAGACCGCAGGCCGGCATTCTAGCCGTTTTGTGACAAAGCAAGATCAAGGCCATTGCGAGTTGCACGGTGAATGGCGATTGGGGGGCGAACAGGCCGTGCTCAGCGTGGGAAATGCGACTTTTTGACCCGCTTGTCAGGACAAGGTGACGCAACCGCCGAAGGGCGAGGCATGCGAGAATCGGGGTGGAGAAAACGACGACGATGTGTGGCGGAGACATGGAAGAAAGCTTGGCGAGCATGAACGAGGCACCCTGGTTGCATTATTCGGTGCTGGTGGTCGATGACGAACCGGGGATGCTCAGCTTCCTGCAGCGGGCGCTGAG
>CAMKYP010000427.1 GCA_946477505.1 uncultured Dechloromonas sp.
TGCGATGTCCTTGAAAAATGGCGTTTTTTTCCGTGCTTGGCCGATGCTATATTTCGGGCTGTCTATTGGATAGGACACCATGAAGATTTCCGTCGGACTGTACGGCACCAACGCGCACCAGATCGCCCTGGCCATGATCCAGGGCTTCAACAAGCACTACACCCTGTTCCGGCAAACCAGCCGCGAGGCCAAGAAACGCTTCGAGCAAAGCGACTGGCTGGGCGTGCACAAGGCGGTCAAGGAGCGGATTCGTTTCTACGACGACCGCGTCGACGAATGCGTGGAGCGCCTGCGCAGCGAGTTTGATGCCGGCTCCATCGACGACGCCACCTGGCAGCAGGTCAAGCTGCTCTATATCGGGCTGCTGCTCAACCACAAGCAGCCCGAGCTGGCCGAGACCTTCTTCAACTCGGTCACTACCAAAATCCTGCACCGCAACTATTTCCACAACGACTTCATCTTCGTTCGCCCCACGATCTCGACGGAAAACATCGAAGGTGAAGACAGCGCGACCTATCGCAGCTATTACGCCAAAGACGACGGATTGCGGGGTGCCATACGGCAAATCGTCAGCGACTTTGGCTGGCATCGACCGTTTGCCGACCTGGATCGCGATGTCGACTGCGTCTATCAGGCCGTGCTCGGCTACCTCAACGGCATGCCGCGACGTGAAGTCAATTTCCAGATACAAGTGCTGGCATCGGCGTTTTATCGCAACAAGGCAGCCTACATTCTGGGCAAGGCCATCAACGGCGCGAACGAGTATCCGTTCGCCATTCCCGTCCTCCACGACGACAACGACCGTCTCTATCTCGACACCATCCTGCTCGACGCCTGGCGGATCGGCCTGCTCTTCTCGCTATCCCGGGCCTATTTCATGGTCGACATGGAAGTCCCCTCGGGCTACGTGCAGTTTCTGCGCTCGATCATGCCCAACAAGCCGCGCTCCGAGATCTACATCATGCTCGGCCTCGGCAAACAGGGGAAGACCATGTTCTTCCGCGACTTCATCTATCACCTGCACCACTCGGAAGACAAATTCATCATGGCCCCGGGCATCCGCGGCCTGGTCATGCTCGTCTTCACGCTACCTTCATACCCCTACGTCTTCAAGATCATCAAGGACGTCTTCGGCAGCTCGAAAGACATGGATCAAGCGACGGTCAAGCGCAAGTTCATGATGGTCAAGCAGGTCGACCGCGTCGGGCGCATGGCCGACACGCTGGAGTTTTCCAACGTGATGTTCCCGCTCAAGCGTTTCGACGACGAAGTGCTGGGCGAACTGCAAAAGCTTGCTCCGTCGAAGTTCGAAGTCGATGGCGAACAGCTGATCATCAAGCACCTCTATATCGAACGGCGCATGGAGCCGCTGAACATCCACCTCGATCGCATGGAGAAAACCAACAACATCGAAGGCATGGAACACGCCATCAGGGAATACGGCAGCGCCATCCGCGAGTTGGCCATGGCCAACATTTTCCCGGGCGACATGCTGTGGAAGAACTTCGGCATCACCCGTTTCGGCCGCGTCGTGTTCTACGACTACGACGAGATCGAATACATGACCGACATCAACTTCCGCAAGATTCCCCCGGCTCCTGACTTCGAAACGGAGATGTCCGGCGAGGTCTGGTATGGTGTTGCCAAGAACGATGTATTTCCTGAGGAATTCGCCACCTTCCTCCTTGCCTCACCGCTGGTCCGCAAATTGTTCATCAAGCATCACAAGGACTTGCTTTCACCCAAATTTTGGCAGGAATCACAGCAAAAGATCCGCGAAGGACACGTGGAGGACTTTTTCCCCTACCCACAAGCGCTGCGTTTCTGTAACAATCCGACCCAAGCAGACTGACGCATTTTCATCAACAAAAAAATACAGGGGAAAAATACCCCTGTGCTACCCACTGGGAGTAACAGCATGCCGCTAACCATCGCGGTCGTAAGGGAGCGCTCGTCCGGCGAAAGCCGTGTCGCGCTGGTTCCCGAAACGGCCAAGAAATTCGCCGCCCTCGGCGCCCAGCTCTGTATGGAGCAAAGCGCGGGCACCCAAAGCCACTTCCTCGACTCGGACTACACCGGCGTCAAACTCGTCGGCGGCATTGCCGATGCCTATACCGATGCTGGCTTGATCCTGCGCGTCACCCCGCCAAGCACGGAGGAAATCGCCGCCATGCCGGAAGGCTCGGTCCTGATCGGCCTGCTCAAACCCTTCGACGACAAGGCGCGTCTGGCTGCACTCAATGCCCGCAAGATCACCGCCTTCTCGCTCGAACTGCTGCCGCGCATCTCGCGCGCCCAAAGCATGGATGCCCTGTCCAGCCAGGGTGCCTGCGCCGGCTACCAATGCGGTCTGATCGCCGCCGCCCGCTGCACCAAGTTTTTCCCGATGTTGACTACTGCCGCCGGCACCATCCGTCCGGCCCGGGTGCTGGTCATCGGCGCCGGCGTGGCTGGCCTGCAGGCCATCGCCACCAGCCGCCGCCTGGGCGCCATGGTCGAAGCCTATGACGTGCGCGCCGCCGCCCGTGAGCAGATCGAATCGCTCGGCGCCAAGTTCGTCGACACCGGCGTCTCCGCCGACGGCTCCGGCGGCTACGCCCGCGAACTGACCGCCGACGAAAAGGCCCAGCAGGCGGAGAAACTGGCCAAGGCTGTTGCGGCTGCGGACGTGGTGATCACCACTGCCGCCATCCCCGGCAAGAAGGCTCCGGTCATCATCACCCGCGACATGGTCGGCCGCATGAAATACGGCGCCATCATCGTCGACATGGCCGCCGAATCCGGCGGCAACTGCGAATTGACCCAGCCGGGCGAGCACGTCGTCGCCAACGACGTGAACATCCATGGTCCGCTGAACCTGCCTTCGCGCATGCCGACCCATGCCTCGGAGCTGTACGCCAAGAACCTGTACAACTTCTTGTCGCCGTGGATCAAGGACGGTCAACTGAATATCGACTGGAGCGATGAAGTCGTCGCCGGCACCCTGCTCTGCAAGGACGGCACGACGGTTCATGCCACGGTCAAACAAGTCATGGGAGAGGCGTAATGGACGGCCTGCTTGCACTGTATATCTTCATGCTCGCCGCCTTTACCGGCTACGAGATCATCGCCAAGGTCCCGGTCATCCTGCACACCCCGCTGATGTCCGGTTCCAACTTCATCCACGGCGTCGTCGTCGTCGGCTCCATGATCGCCCTGGGCAATGCCGACACCGTGCTCGAACAGGCCATCGGCTTCTTCGCCGTCGCCCTCGGTGCCGCGAACGCGGCCGGCGGCTACGTCGTGACCGAGCGCATGCTCGGCATGTTCAAGAAGAAGGAGGCCTGAACATGACGCTACCCGTTTACGTTCAAGGCGCCTGGTTCTTCGGCGCTGCCCTGTTCATCTTCGGCCTCAAGGGCATGAGCTCCCCGGCATCGGCCCGCAAAGGCATCGTCATCGCCGGCTACGGCATGCTGATCGCCATTGCCGCCACCTTCCTGATCCCCGGCCTGAAGAACCTGGCCCTGATGGCCGTGGCACTTGCCGTCGGCGGCGCCGCCGCCTGGATCTCCGGCCAGAAGGTCAAGATGACCGACATGCCGCAGATGGTCG
>CAMKYP010000428.1 GCA_946477505.1 uncultured Dechloromonas sp.
CGTCAGGCCGATGAAGAAGGGCCGATACGGCGCCATCGCTGTCCAGCTGCTGCTCCACGATCCGCCGATGCCGAATGCGAGCAGCACGAGCGGCCCGACACAGCACACCGACGCGCCGACCGCGGCCAGCACGCCTGCAATCAGCGAGTTTTTTTCGGTGAGTTGTGCCATGTCGGTCTCCTTGAAACTGTTCATTCTGGTGGTAGTCTAAATCCCGTACTTAAGTACGGAATCAAGAGGAACCTAATGGCGGCAGACCTGACCATCGGCAAGCTGGCGGAAGTGGCCGGCGTGAACATCGAGACGATCCGCTACTACCAGCGGCGCGGGCTGCTGGACGAACCGGCCAAGCCGCTGGGTGGACATCGGCGCTACTCCGCCGAACAGGCCAAGCGCTTGCGCTTCATCAAGCGGGCGCAGGCACTGGGCTTCACACTGGCTGAAGTGGGCGGGCTGCTGACGCTGGACGAGGCGTGCGCCTGCAGCGAGACGCGGGCGCTGGCGGTCCGCAAGCTGGCCATGATTGAGCAGAAAATGGCCGACCTTGCCGCCCTGCGGCAGGTGTTGGATGGGCTGGTGCAGCAGTGCGGTGCGGGTGGAGGCGGAGCGGACTGCCCGATCATCGACGTGCTGGTCAGGGAGTGACATCGGGCCTCGGAGTCCGCAGCCTATTTTCTGGCGTTCGTGTTACACGTGTGTCACCTCGACCGGTCGGCGGGCATCAGCCCAGCTATCGGCATGCAGGGCATCCAGGTCGATCACCCGATCCGCCATGGCCGTTAGCTGGGGCGTCTGCGAGATAAAGAACTCCCGTTCGTAGCCGCCCAGGCGCAGCACTTCGCGTTTCATCGCCATGAACATGCGCTTACGCTCGGGGTCGAGCGCCCCATCGGCCTCGTCCGAGAACAGGGTCTGGTAGCGTCGGCCGGCGTGCTGGGCGAGATACAAGGCGATCGCGCGGGTCAGGCAGGACTCGATCCAAGTCCGCTCCCCGCCGCTCATCAGCCCGATGCTTTTGCTCTCGTCCGATTCGCCGTCATGCACGATGATGTCGAAACCTTCCTTCGGCTCGCCTTTGGCGGTCTCCACCAGGGTTTGGACGGACACCGTAAAGCGGGGACCGTAGCAGGCCAACAGGAGGTCGTTGGCGAGCCCTGACAAGGCCGGACCGGCGTCATCGATGGCCAGCGCGATCAGGCCGTCGTTGCTCATGCACTTGGCGAACAGGTTCCAGTTCCCCAACTCGGTTTCGACCTTGGCGATGCGGTTGGTCACTTGGGCTTGGCGACCGGCCAGGGCCGTTGCCTGCTGCACCAGGGCGCCCAGGGTTTCGGCGTCCCGCACTGCGCCCAGATGGGCCTGCTCCGCGGTAGTGACCGACTGCGTCGCCTGTTCCATCGAGGTCTGGGTATCGATTAGCAGCTGCCCGTCGTAAGGGGCCGGCAAGGCCGCCAGCGCCTGCTTGAGCCGATCCAGGGTGGCGCGGTAGTGCTTGGCCTGCTGTTCGTGCTGGGCCGCGATGGCCTGCCGTGCCGCATGGATCTGTTGGCGCTCGGCGGCCTCCTCGGTTGTCTCCGCAGGCGGTTGACCGGCAACGGCATTCGGTCCCAGCGCGGCCGGCAGTTCCGTCCGTAGTTCCGTCAACTCCTGCTCGATCCCGGCCATTGTGTTCCGTGCCCGCGCCATTTCACCGGCCTGAGCCGCCAGCAGCGCAAACCGCGAGGCCCGCACCCGGGCAAGCTCGGCCCGGTGCTCGGCCCGGGCCAACGCCTGGGGCGCACCTGCGAGCTCCTCATGCTGCCCGCACAAGACGTCCAGTTCCTGCTGTGCCGCCGCCTTCTCGCGCCCCAGCCGCTGGATCGTCCCCTGCGCGCTGGGAATCAGGGCCTTGGCTTCCCGCGCGTCGCCCAGGAGTTGGCATTGCCCCTGCAGGTCGGTGCCGGCACACGGCACCTCGCCAGTGAGACCGAAGCGCCGTGCCAGTTCCTCAGCCTTGAGCGCCGCCTGGCCGGCCTCCCGTTCGATCCCGGACAACTTCTGCTGGACCATGCGCTTCGCCGCTTGGCACTGCGTCAGGCGTTGGACCTGTTGGCGCCATGCGCCGACCTGAGCCGAACGCAGCGACAAAACCCGCTCGGCCATGGGTAGACGGCACTCCGCATGCTGCACGGCTTGCACACTCGCCAATACCGCGAGGCATTGTCGGCGCTGGTTCTGCAACACTTGCCGGCGGTTGCACTCCTGGGCGAGGCGTTGCGCGATACGCTGTTCCAGCCGATCCAGCCGCTGTTGCTCGCCCCGCCCCTGGGCCTGCAAGGCTTCGATGGCCTCTTTGCCAGCCTGGATCACCGCTTGGCATTCGCCCTGAAGTTGCCCCCGGCGCGCCTCCACGCCCCGTGACTGCTCGCGTTCGGCCATCAATTGCGCATGCCGGGTTCGGGCCGACTCCTGCGCAACCTGGGCCGCTTGGCGGCCCGCAAGGCGCTCCGCGACGCGAGCCGGGGCGCCGTTGAGCCGGCGCCGTTCAGCCTCGATACGCAGCGCTTCCTCGTCCAGCGAGGCCTGTTCCTGCCGGATCGCCGCGAGGCCGGCCTTGAGCAGACGCGCCGTCTCCCCCGCCTTCTGGCCCAGCGCCCGGATTTCTTCCTGTCCGAGCAAGTCAGCCAGCAAGGTCTTGATCTCGGCATTGCGGTAGGCGCTCAGTTGCCGCTTCCCCTGCGCCGAGAACACCGACGTAAAGAAGGTGTCGGCACTGCCGCAGAGTGCTTCGACGCAACGGATATAGGTATCCACCTTGCCATCGGACACGGTGCCGTCGTCCAGCACCACAGGCTTCCATGCGCCATCGTCAGCAAGCATGAGCAGGAAGGCTTCGGTCTTGCGCCGGCCGTTCACGCGGATTACCACCTGCGAGCGGTAGCTACAGCCATCGTGGGCCCAGATCAGGTCCTTCTCGTTCTCGGGCAGACAGACGTGGTCGTAGTAGGAGAAACCGCCCGGACCGGCCATGGCTGCGCGCGAGGGCATCGTGAGGTAAGGATGCATGTTGTCCATTACGGTGCTCTTGCCGCGCCCGTTGGCGCCGACGATCGCGACCAGTTCGGCGCCATCGGCCAGTCGCTCGAAGTCGAGAGTCAGGACATCGCGCCCCAGGCCATCGCGAATGCCGCGAAAACCCTTGAGAGTGAGTGAAAGAGGTTGCATGGCGATACTCCAGCGGGATGACCAGATCAGTCTCCCGCACGAAAGAGGGTGTGCAAGTCCGTCCCCAAGGAACAGGCCCAAGGTCAAAACGACAGCGCGAGCTCAAGATCGCCCATGGGGGGCGACAGGATGACAGGGGTGTCGGCGCCGCCCGCGCCGTCGGGGGCTTCCTGCCCACGCAGCAACTGCTCGGCAATGGCGTCCGGTTCCTGGCTTGACAGCGCCTGAAGGCACTCGAGCAAGGGTTCCGCCCGTGCCTCGGTCACCTGCGCCCAGACACGCACCTTGTCCGCCAGATTCGCCAGTTGCGAAATCCCCGCGGCCCGTGTGCGCGCCACCGGCACGATGCGCCCCTCCAGCTTGGTTTCCGCCGCCCCGTCCAGTAGCCGC
>CAMKYP010000429.1 GCA_946477505.1 uncultured Dechloromonas sp.
ACATGTAGCCGGTGGTGTGGCCATTTTTCTTGAGCGGAACGACGAAGGCTTCCACCCAATAGAAATCGCCATTCTTGCAGCGATTCTTGACCGCCCCGCGCCATGGCAAACCGGACTTCACCGTTCGCCAAAGATCCTCGAAAGCCGCCTGGGGCATGTCCGGGTGGCGGACGATATTGTGGCTGCTGCCGATCAACTCGCCACGCGTAAACCCGCTGATCTCGACGAAAGCATCGTTGGCGTGTGTGATGACGCCTTTCAAGTCTGTTTTAGAAACCAGATATTGCTCTGGAGGAAAGGGGATTTCCCGCTGGGTCACAGGCTGATTATTTTTCATCGGTCTCTCGCACAAGCAGTGTCACCAAAATTATAAAATTGATTTTACTAACCAAAACACAAAAAGCAATGCCCGTCTGCAACTCATTGCCCCTCCTTATTCGGGCAGTCATCCAACGGAATGAGCCACGATGCGCCATTACGATTCGACCTTCAAAAAAAGAGGCCGTCATCACGGCCTCTTTCTCTCAGACAAGCGCAAGCTCTCAGGTCAGCATATCAGCCCAGATGTTCTGAGCCCAACCCAGCGCGATCTTGCCTTCCAGCTCGTTACGCGCCGCCGACACGCCGCCGGCCCCCTTGACCGGCTGCACGGTCTTGGTTGCCGCATCGTACTGGTGCACCGACGACACATGGATGACGTTTTTGCTATCGACAAAACTGTAGCAGGTATTCATCACCACCGGTTCCGGGTTGGGCTCCTGACCGGACAACATGTTGAGGATCGCCGCAGCGGCGAGCTTGCCGTGCTGGTTGGCCATGTGGCCGGATTTCGGCATCGTCGGCGCCGGGAAAATGGCGTCACCCAGCACATGAATGCCCGGGGTGCTGGTCGATTCCATCGATAGCCAGTTGATGTCCACCCAGCGGTTGTTGACCAGCTTGATGCCCGACGTCCGAGCGATGTCACCGGCGCGATGCGGCGGAATCACGTTCAGCACGTCAGCCTTGAACTTGTCGAATTCGAGCACGGCCGTGTTGCTGCCCACTTCGACATCCTTGACCTCGCTGTTGTTGCGGTACTCGACGATCCCCTTGTAGAGATCGCTCCAGGCCTTGGTGAACAAGCCCTTCTTCGACATCACGTCCTCGTTGGCATCGAGAATGACGACCTTGGACTTCGGCTTGCTCTGCTTGAAGTAGTTGGCCACCAGGCAGGCGCGCTCGTACGGTCCCGGCGGGCAACGATACGGCGCCTTGGGAATGGAGATCGCATAGACGCCGCCATCCTTCATCGACTCCAGCTGCTTGCGCAGCGCGACGGTCTGCGGACCGGCCTTCCACGCGTGCAGGATCTTGCCCTGGGCCTCGGGGGATTTCAGTGCGGGGATCTCATCCCACATGAAATCGACACCCGGCGACAACACCAGGCGGTCGTAGCTCAGTGCGCTGCCGCCCTTGAGCGAAACGGTCTTCTTGGCAGCATCGACAGCAACCACGTCGTCCTGGATGACGCGCACGCCCCACTTGCTGCGCAGGCCTTCGTAGCTGATGGTGATGTCTTCCATCGTCTTCTGGCCGCCGATGACCAGATTGGAGATCGGACAGGAAATAAAGGTCGGGTTGCGCTCGATCAGCGTCACCTGGACACCACCTTCGCTCCACATACGCAGGTACTTGGCCACCGTGGCGCCACCGTAGCCACCACCGACCACGACGACATGGCCGCTGGCCTTGCCGCCCCCGGCACAACCGTACAGCGAAGCCATCGCGCCGGCAGCCGCGCCGGCTTTCAGGAAATCACGTCTTTTCATCAGCATCATGGTGGTCTCCCTTATTTTTGCGCGGCGAAATAGGTGGCGATCAGGTCGAGCTGGGCATCGGTATAGCCCTTGACGATCTGGTGCATGATCGAAGCCGGCTTGTCCCCGCTCTTGAAATCGGCCAGCTTCTGCAGCGTCTTGTCCTTGGGAATGCCGGCCAGGCCATCGATTCCGGAGCCTTTGACGGCATTGCCGTTGGTGCCGTGGCAGTTGGCGCAGGTGGCGGCCAGGTTACGGCCAAGGTTGGGGTCAGCGGCATGCGCTGCACCGGCAGTTGCCAGCAGGCAGGCTGCGGCAAGGGGGGCGAACAATTTCATCGGGACATCTCCTTCCTCATCGTGATGGTGTTTGTCATATAGCCGGGTTTCGTATTTTGTCGCAACCAGCACCTGACCAAGGTTATAGCCCTTTGCCGGAAAAATCATGCTGCGTCGCAACAATATTAGTAGTTGACTATATAGTACACAGTTATACATTGATTCTTGATCGAAATCAAAAGAACAGCATGGACGAAACTCTGCAGGTCTTCGAACAGGTAGCGCATTACTTCGGATTGCTCGCCGACCCGACCCGTTTGCGCATTCTCTCCTGTCTTTGTTCCGAAGAGCGTCCCGTACACGAGGTCGTGGAAAAGATTGGCCTGACCCAAGCCAACATCTCGCGCCACCTGAACATCCTTTACCGCGCCGGAGTCGTCGAACGGCGCCGGGATGGAAGTTCGGTCTATTACCGGGTCGTCGATCCCAATTTCGTCGACATCTGCCGGACGGTCAGCATCACGGTGGCAAGCCGCGATCTGGGCGACGAGTTGGGTGTCGGCAAGTAATTCGCAGCAAAGACTCAAAAATATTGGAGGGGTGTTTCCAGATGGGTGATATCGCACAACAGCCGGGGCGCTTGCGACCTGCTCCGGAGAACTTCCTGTCGGAAGATCAGGTGAAAGAGGTCGCAGCAGGACGCCGCGCCTTCCTGCGCAAGAGTTTCCTGGCCGCCAGTGCTGCCATGGCGACACCTTTGGCCGCCCGCGCCAGCGAAGGCGACCCGAATATTCTCAACCTACCGGCGTGGAGTACGTCGCTGGGCCAGCCGGTGGCCACCAACCCGTACGGCATGCCGTCGAAATTCGAAAGCCAGCTGGTACGGCGCGAATCGCCGGGCCTCGCCCGCGTCGGTGGCGCCTCGGTGTCGTTTGCCCCGCTGCAGGGCCTGTTCGGCATCATCACGCCATCCGGCCTGCACTTCGAGCGCCACCACCAGGGCTGGCAGGATGTCGATCCGACCCGCCACCGCCTGATGATCAACGGCTCGGACGACACGCTGCTCAAGAAGCCCAAGGTCTACACCATGGACGAACTGATGCGCCTGCCGTCGGTATCGCGCATCCATTTCATCGAATGCGGCGCCAATACCGGCCTGGAATGGGGCAACGTCGCCGTGCCGACCGTGCAATACACGCACGGCATGCTGTCCTGCTCGGAATTCACCGGCGTGCCGCTGAAGGCCCTGCTCGAGGACTGCGGCGTCGATTACAAGAAGGCCCGCTACGTGCTGGCCGAAGGCGCCGACGGTTCCTCGATGACGCGCACCATCCCGATGGAAATGGTCGAATCCGGCGAGGTCTTCGTCGCCTACGGCCAGAACGGCGAAATGCTGCGTCCGGAAAACGGCTACCCGCTACGCCTGGTGGTACCGGGCGTGCAGGGCGTCTCCTGGGTCAAGTGGCTGCGCCGCATCGAAGTCGGCGACCAGCCCTACGCCACCAAGG
>CAMKYP010000430.1 GCA_946477505.1 uncultured Dechloromonas sp.
GTCCAGTGACATGCAGTGGCGAAGCGTTCGCCGATTACAGTTGCGGGGGCAGCTCCGGATTTCGGACGTTTGGTCCGGCACCGGATTCCCTTTTAATCCCCTTGAGGGGAGCCATCAACTATTGCAGTCTATCTACGTTGGCGCGTTACGGTCAAGGGTAATGCCGGGCAAGCGCATGACACAGGACACAGGTATTCGCTGCTGTGATGCGTGAGTTGGAGCTTTACTAACGATAACCAGGGTTTGAGTGGCAGAGAAATTTGATTTGCATTAGAGAGCCGGGCGGCATGTTTCGTTAGTCTCGTCGGAGATTGCGCCTGTAGGGCGCCATGACACCGGAGATGCCATGACCGCCCAGCCGCTCACTCTCGATACCCTGTTCGATGCCTTGGCCGAAGGTTGGCGGTTGGCCGGCGAGACGAAGGGAACCAGCATCGCCTATACCGCGATTTTCGTACTGCTCGGCGCCGGCATCATTGGCGGCCTGCTGGCCCGCGGCTGGACCCCCTTCGTCATCGCGGCGGCGGGCGCCTTCATGCTCGTCGGGCCGGCCATCCTGGCGGGTTTCTTTGGAATTGCCAGGGATCACGAAGCAGGTGGGGGCGTGCGTTTTTCGTCGGTGGCCGCCGGGTTTTCCGGTGCCAGCCGCGCCATCTGGGCACTGGCGCTGGTTTGCGGCCTGTTGTTCATGATCTTCGTGACCGACGCCGCGATCCTCTATGCCTACATGATCGGCGACGTGCCGGTCTGGCTGGGCGAACTCTTGCCGGCCTCGGCCAGCGTTTCGCGCTTCGTGCTGTGGTCTTCGGTTTCCGGGGCGGTGGTCGCTTTCCTGCTCTTCGCCATATCGGCCTTTGCCGTGCCGCTTTTGTGCGAGCGCCGGGCCGGGCTGGTCGAGGCAGTGGTGACCAGCGTCCGGGTCGTTTTCGGCAATTTCTTCATCGCCATGGTGTGGGCCGTTCTGCTGTCGGCGACGGTCATCGGCAGCATTCTGGCCTTGCCGCTGCTGTTGCTGACCTTGCCCTGGCTTGCCTACGCCAGTCGGGCGTTGTATCGGGCCGCGCTGCCGGTCTGAGGTGGTGGCCGGACGGGGTATAATGCACGGTTTTCCGCCTTTTCCCGTCTGCCGTGTCCGCTCTCGACCAAGAAATCTCCCGTCGCCGTACCTTCGCGATCATCTCCCACCCCGACGCCGGTAAAACGACGCTGACCGAAAAGCTGCTGTGGTTCGGCGGCGCCATCCAGGTCGCCGGTGAAGTGCGCGCCCGCAAGGCGTCGCGCCACGCGACCTCGGACTGGATGGAGCTGGAAAAGCAGCGCGGCATCTCGGTGACCTCGTCGGTCATGCAGTTCCCGTACCGCGAATGCATGATCAACCTGCTCGACACGCCGGGCCACGAAGACTTTTCGGAAGATACCTATCGCACGCTGACCGCCGTCGACTCGGCGACCATGGTCATCGACTCGGTGAACGGCGTCGAGGCGCAGACCATCAAGCTCTTGAACGTCTGCCGCATGCGCGATACCCCGATCCTGACCTTTATCAACAAGCTCGACCGCGAAGGTAAGGAACCGATCGATCTGCTCGACGAAATCGAATCCGTGCTCGGCATGCAATGCGCGCCGATCACCTGGCCGATCGGCATGGGCAAGCGCTTCCGCGGCGTCTATCACCTGTACGACGACACCATCGCCTTTTTCGACCCGCAGGCCGAGAAGGGCACGGCCGAGATCATCAACGGGCTGAATAACCCGCGTCTGGATGAACTGATCGGCAGCCAGGCCGATGAACTGCGCACCGACATTGAGCTGGTGCGCGGTGCGTCGCATCCCTTCGATGCTGAGGCTTATCTCGGTGGCAAGCAGACGCCGGTTTTCTTCGGCTCGGCGGTCAACAACTTCGGCGTGCAGAGCCTGCTCGACGCCGTGGTCGAACTGTCGCCGGCCCCCAAGGCACGTCCGGCGTTGGCCAAGGGCGAGGCGCGCGAGGTGGCTCCCAACGAGGGCAAGTTCTCCGGCTTCGTGTTCAAGATCCAGGCCAACATGGACCCGAAGCACCGCGACCGCATCGCCTTCCTGCGCGTCTGCTCCGGGCGCTTCGACCGGGGCATGAAGGTCAAGCAGGTGGCAACCGGCAAGACGCTGTCGATCAACAATGCCATCACCTTCATGGCGCGCGATCGCTCCACTGCCGATGAAGCCTGGTCCGGCGACATCATCGGTATCCCCAACCACGGCACCATCCGCCTCGGTGAAACCTTTACCGAGGGAGAGGACCTGCGCTTCACTGGCATTCCGTCCTTCGCGCCGGAAATGTTCCGCCTTGCACGCATCGGCAATCCGCTGAAGATCAAGCAACTGCAGAAAGGCCTGCAGCAGTTGGCCGAGGAGGGGGCGACCCAACTGTTCCGCCCGATTTCCGGCTCCGACATGATTCTTGGCGCCGTGGGGGCACTGCAGTTCGATGTCGTCGCCCATCGCCTGGAGCACGAATACGGCGTGCAGGTCATTTTCGAAAGCTACAACTGCTCGACAGCGCGCTGGATCACCGGCGACGCCGCCGAACTGCGCCAGCTGTCCGACCGCTACAGTGCCAACGTCGCGCTCGACGGGGCCGATGACCCGGTCTATCTGGCGCCGAACAATGTGTATCTGAACATGGTCAAAGAAAAGTATCCCAACCTGCGCTTCCTCGAAGCGCGTGAGGTAGCCTAAATGACCGTTCGGGTTCAGGAAGCGGATTTCGATACCGGTGCCGAACTGGCTTCGCTGCGTGCCGGCGATGCCCGCGTTGGCGCACTGGCCAGCTTTCTCGGCCTGGTTCGCGACCTGAACGATGGTACTTCGGTGTCAGAAATGACGCTTGAGCACTATCCCGGCATGACCGAAAAGGCGCTGGAAGAAATCGTTGCCCAAGCCAAGGGTCGTTGGGATATCTACGATGCGCTGGTCATCCATCGTGTCGGGCCGCTCAAACCGTGCGACCAGATCGTGCTGGTTGCCGTGACCAGTGCGCATCGCGGCGAAGCGTTCGCGGCCTGTGAGTTCATCATGGACTACCTGAAAACCCGTGCGCCGTTCTGGAAAAAGGAAGTCACACCGGATGGCGGGCGTTGGGTGGATGCCCGCGAAACGGACGACAGCGCGGCTGAGCGCTGGAAGGTCTGACGCGCAGTAGGCGCTGCATCGAGCAGCGCTCCGGCGGGCGCCGGAGCGCTGTCGCGGTCAGGTCCGGAAGCGGGCGACCGTCTGGTGGAGCGATGCGGACAGCGATTGCAAGTGTCGTGCTGCATCGGAGGTCTGGCGGACAGCCAGGGCACTTTCCTCGGACATCTGGGCGATGGTTTCCAGCTTTTGCGCGATTTCGTTGCCTGCCATGCTCTGTTCGGCAATCGACTCGGAAATGCCGTTCACAACGTCCGTGACGCGGGAGGCGCCATCGCGGATCTGGTTGATCGATTCGCCGGCCTGATTGGCGAGCGTTACGCCATTCGTCACTTGCGCCACCCCGGCCTGCATGCTGTCGACGGCATTGCGCGTACCGGCCTGGATCTTGGAAACCATGTCGGCAATCTCGG
>CAMKYP010000431.1 GCA_946477505.1 uncultured Dechloromonas sp.
TGCGCCAGGAGCGCGATTACCACCGGAACATCCTGGAAACCGTCGAAGCCATGATCATTGCCCTCGATCTCGATGGGCGCATCATGTCGATCAACCGGAAGGCGGGCGAGGTGCTCGGCTATCGGCCAGAGGAGCTGATCGGCAAGGACTGGTTCGAAACCTGCCTGCGCGAGAGTGCAAATCCCGAAGGGCGAAGCAAGCTGTTTTATAGCGCCGTCTTCGGGGCCGAGACGAGGACGGATTATTTTGAATACCCGATCCGCACGCGGGGTGGCGAACAACGCCTGATCGCCTGGCACGCCTGTCCGATCCGCGATGCGAACGGGGTGTTTGTTGGCGCGGTGGGTGTCGGCGAGGATGTCACCCAACGCCGGGCGGCGGAAATGGCGGCGGAGCAGAAACTCAGGCTCTCGCAGCAGCGGCTTGCCTCGATGTTCCATGCCAGTCCGGTAGCCGCTTCCATCGTCAGGGTGAAGGATGGTTGTTTCGTCGAGGTCAATCGCAACTACGAGCGGGATTTCGGCTGGACTGCCGATGAGTTGCTGGGGCGCCGGTCAACCGAGCTGGGGCTTTGGTTTGATGCGGGGGACCGGGATCACTGGGTGGAGCGCTTGCTGCAGGAGGGGCGCCTGGTCGATTGGGAAACACGCTGGTTGCACAAGGACGGGACACGCCGGCAGGTCAGTATTTCCGCCGAAGTGACGGAACTGGACGGCGAGCAGTGCATCCTCGGGTTCGTCATCGATGTCACCGAACGCCGGCGTGCCGAGCGGATTCTCCGCAATCACCATGCCGAGCTGGAGCTCGAGGTGCAGGAACGAACGGCGCAGTTGGCCGAAGCAAAGGAGGCCGCCGAAAAGGCGAGCCTGGCCAAGAGCGCGTTCCTGGCCAACATGTCCCATGAAATCCGGACGCCGCTCAATGCCATTGCCGGCATGGCGCACCTGATCAGGCGGACAGGTCTGAGCGACGAGCAGGAACGAAGGCTGGACAAGCTGGAGATGGCCAGCAGTCACCTGCTGAGTATCATCAACGCGATACTCGAACTCTCGAAGATCGAGGCCGGCAAGTTCGTACTCGACGAGCAGGCCGTCGACATGGCCGATCTGCTGTCAGGCGTGGTGGCCATATTCCGCGAGCGGGCAGCCGAGAAGGGCCTGGAAATCGTTGTCGAAACAGATGCCATCGCTTGTCCGCTGCTCGGGGATTCGACCCGTCTGAGTCAAGCCTTGATGAACTATGTTGGCAATGCCGTCAAATTCACCGAGGTGGGGCGGATTACGGTCTGCGTCCGGAAGGTCCGTGAGGACGACGCAACGGTGACGATGCGTTTCGACGTAACGGATACCGGGATCGGCATACCGCAGGAAGCCGTCGGTCGCTTGTTTTCTGCTTTCGAACAAGCCGACAATTCGACAACGCGGCGCTATGGCGGTACCGGACTGGGGTTGGCCATTACCCAGAAACTGGCGCGTTTGATGGGGGGCGACGCAGGCGTGAACAGCCGCGAGGGCGATGGCAGCACCTTCTGGTTCTCGGCGCGCCTGAAAAAGGCCGGAGGCGCGGCGCGGGTTGCCGTGACGGAGGATGAACCGGTTTTCGATGTGCTGCAGCGTCGTTTGGCCGGTCGCCGCGTCCTGATCGTCGATGACGAGCCGATCAACCGGGAAATAGCCCAAGTGATGCTGGAAGAGGCCGGCCTGGTGATCGACCTTGCCGGCGATGGCGTCGAAGGCGTAGCGAGCGCCGGGCGTAACGCCTACGACCTCATTCTGATGGACATGCAGATGCCGCACATGGATGGCCTCGAAGCAACCCGGCGCATACGGGGCATGCCCGGGCGGGAACAGGTGCCGATCCTGGCCATGACTGCGAATGCCTTCGTCGAGGACAGGGCACGTTGCCTGGCGGTCGGAATGAACGATTTCATCGCCAAGCCGATCGACCCGGCTCACTTGTACGAACTCGTCGTGCGCTGGCTGAAAGACGCGGCGGCTTAGCCGGGTTGCTTTGTGGACAGGGTGGATTCAACCCGGTTTCGCCCTGCCGACTTGGCCTTGTAGAGTGCCGAATCGGCTTCGGAGATGAGCGTCTTGATGTCGATGGCCAGGCCTTGGGCAGCCGAGACGCCCGCGCTGAGGGTGATCGACATGGGCAGGCCGGGGGTTGCGTCGACGACCGCCTGGCGTACCTTTTCGGCGACCCGGTGCATGTCCTGAAGTGCCGTGTTGGGCGCCAGGATCAGGAATTCCTCGCCGCCCCAGCGACAGACCATGTCGGAGCCGCGCACGGTGTTCTGGATCACCGTACCGACTTGGCGCAGCACCTGGTCGCCCGTGAGATGGCCGTGCAGGTCGTTGATCTGCTTGAAGTGGTCGATGTCGAGAAAGGCGATGCCGAGCGGCAGATTCATGCGGCGGCAGAGCAGCGCCTGGGTGTCGAGAAATGCGTTTGCTTCGCGGCGATTGGGGAGCCCGGTCAGCGGATCGAATGAAGCCAGTTCCTGGAGCTGGAGCTCGAGTTGCTTGCGGTCGCTGATGTCGTGGACCATGCCGACGACGCGGGCCGGCTCGCCATTGGGAGCGAATTCGCAGACACGGCCGCGGTCGTGTACCCAGAGATAGTGCCCGTTGCGGTTGCGCAGCCGATAGACTGCCTCGAAGCGGGCGCGCTTGCCCTGCATGTGTTCGCTCAATACCCCCAGTACATCGGCGACGTCATCGGGATGAACGTTCAGCTTCCAGGTGTCCAGCACCGGCGCCATTTCATCGGGGCCGTAGCCCAGCATGCGCTTGAGCTGCGGGCTGAAATAAAGCTTTCCGGTCGCTACCTCCCAGTCCCACAGGCCGTCGATGGCTTCGTTCAGGGCGAACCAGAGTTGCTTTTCCCTGTCCCGGAGATCCTGCTGTTGCGCCAGCTGGCGCGACAGGTTGTGGGCCACGGAGAGAAAGTAGGGACGGCCCGCGTGTTCGAACGAAGTGGTGAGCACTTCCACTTCGATTTCGTGACCATCGCGATGCCGGTGCCGCCCGATGAAGCGATAGCAATCGCTGGCGCGAATGATTCCGGCGATTTCCGACCACTGCGGCAGGCCATGGATGTCCTTTTGCAGGCTGAGGACGCTGTGGTTCAGGATGTCGTCCTGCGTCATGCCGAGGCATTCCCAGGCGGGGCGGTTGGCCCAGACGATGTTCGAGGTGTCCGGGTCGATCAGATAGACAGCATCGGCCAGATGCTCGAATAGTGTCAGCGTATCAGGCAGGGGGCCGGTCGGGAGGGGCGTTACGGACTCGGGCATGACAAATGGCAATGACACATGGGCGGGCTATTTTAGCGGGTTTTTGTATTGTCGAAGGACGCGTGGTCTTGTCGATGAGGGAAGTTCACGCCACGTGAATGGAGGCTGCTCATTCCGTGCCGCTCGGATTGCCCGAGGGCTTCGCCATCGGCTCACTCCGGCGTACAAGCGGCGGGGCGGAGGCGAGGTTGGCTGCTCCGCTCTTGCACTTGCCATCGGCCTGCGGCCGGTCGGCGATCAGCGGCCGCAGGGCGGGCTCCATCTCCTTCAGAATCTGC
>CAMKYP010000432.1 GCA_946477505.1 uncultured Dechloromonas sp.
GGCGAAACCGGCACCGGCAAGGAACTGGTCGCGCGCTGCCTGCACGATGCCAGCCCGCGCGCCAAAGGCAATTTCGTCGCCATCAACTGCGGCGGGCTGCCGGAAACGCTTTTCGAAAGTGAAATCTTCGGCCACGAGGCGGGGGCCTACACAGGGGCCGCCAAGCGACGTATCGGCAAGATCGAATACGCCAACGGCGGCACGCTCTTCCTCGACGAAATCGAAACCATGCCGGTGCCGATGCAGATCAAGCTGCTGCGCGTGCTGCAGGAACGCACGCTGGAACGCCTCGGTTCGAACACGCCCATCCCCATCGACTGCCGCATCATCGCGGCGACCAAGGAAGACCTGACCGTACTGGCCGAGCAAGGAAAATTCCGCGCCGACCTCTATTACCGGCTGTCGGTAGCCACCCTGCCGCTGCCGCCGCTGCGCGAACGGCGCGAGGACATCCCCTTGCTTTTCGAACACTTCCTGCTGCAGGCCGCCGCCCGTCATGAGCGCCCGGTTCCGGCCACGCCGGCCGGCCGCATCCAGCAACTGGTCGGCTACCACTGGCCGGGCAACGTGCGCGAACTGCGCAACGTCGCCGACCGCTGCGTACTCGGCATCGAAGCCGGCTCGCCACCTTTCGGCCTGCCCGCCGGCGATGCCCCGCGCCCGCTGGCGGAGACTGTCGAGGCGTTCGAACGCGCCCTCATCGCCGATGCCCTGCGCCGCTACGGTAGCCTGGCGCGCACCGCCGAAGCCCTGACCATCGCCAAGACGACACTGCACGACAAAATTCGCAAGTACGGGCTGCACGTCGAATAAGCCGCCCAAAGGCGAAGGGCAGACCGGCGATGCCGGCCTGCCCTTGTTCCATTCCCCTGCCGGGGCAACGCTTCCGGTAAAAAGCGCCTGACCGGACCAACCAGAGCCGGGTTCGGCTAGCGCTTCCCGGCTTGTGGCCGGCAGCGTCGGTGCAGATCAGTTGTTGCCATTTAATCGCAAATCAACCCATCTGAAAAATTCAGAATTGCGATACAGCCATCTTGAATCGAGATAGACTAGCCGCTCTACAGGGAATTGCACCGCCATGGAACTGCGCCAGCTCCGCTACTTTCTCGCCATTGCCGAACACGGCAGCTTCTCCAAGGCCGCCGGCGCGGTCCACGTCGCGCAATCGGCGCTCAGCCACCAACTGGCCCAACTGGAGGACGAACTCGGCCAGGCGCTCTTTCAGCGCCTGCCGCGCGGCGTCGAACTGACCCCGGCCGGCCGCGCTTTCCACCCACATGCCCTGTCCATCCTGCGCCAGGTCGACGATGCCCGGAACAGTGTCACCCAGGCCGAGGGCGAAACCGTCGGCAAAGTCATCTTCGGCATCCCGCACAGCGTGTCGCAAGCACTCGCCCTGCCCCTGCTCAAGGCTGTGCGCAGCGCCCTGCCCCGCGTCGAACTGGAGTTGACCGAGGAACTGACCGGCAACCTGATCCCGCAATTGCGCACCGGCCTGATCCACCTGGCAGTGCTCTTCGACGACGGCCAGCTCGACGAATTCCGCTGCCATCCGCTGCTCGAAGAAGCGCTGCTGCTGATCTCCTCCGCCGAGGCCCCCGACGCACCCCATGGCCCGATCAGCCTGCGCGACGCGCTGCGCCTGCCGCTCATCCTGCCCGCCTCGCCACACGGCGTCCGTCCCATCATCGAAGCCGCCGCCAAACAAGCCGGCCTCGCCGCCCCCAACGTCGTCGCCGACATCAGCTCGATCAGCATCCTGCGCACCAGCCTGCTCGCCGGCCTCGGCCATACCCTGCTGCCGCCGATGCCGATGCAGCGCGAACTGGAGCGGGGCGAGCTACGCGCCGTTCCCATTGCCCCGGAAGCGCTGACACGTCGCGTGGTGCTCTGCGCGTCCCGTCACATTCCCGCCTCAGCCGCCACGCTGGCCGTCACCCGTGTGGTTCAGACCTTGAGCAGCCAGCTCTGCCTGAACGGAAGCTGGAGGGAGGGAATCTTGATCGCTACGGCGCACAGGCCGTTCATTGAAAGCTAGATCAATAGCCTACTTTTTGGAGGGATTGCTGCCACGAGGAGGGTTTTGGATTGCATCCTCCGCGGAATGCGGGTTATCCGTGCTGGCAACGATAGGCTTGATTGTTAGAGCGATACCGGACAAACCCTTGAAACGCTCTCGGAGAACCTCAGCTTTGGCAGCGTCTTCTGTTTCCGGGCGTTTCGAGACAGCTGTCTCGAAGAATTTTCGAGCCAACATGAGTTCTGATAACCCCCACACAGGAAGAAAGAGGCCGGCATCGCTCAAAACTGCGCAACGCACCACGGCCCCCTTGTCCGCCTCGCCACCTTGGGAAACCAGGTGGCTGAGTAGCCATAAATAGGCAGCCATTTCGAAAACCGTCAAACCCGTTTCCGTGCCCTGAGTTGGCCACATTATCGATACAAGCTCTGCCGCTTTGCGCTTGCTGGCCTTATCCTGCGCTGCGGCTTTCTCATCCGTCATGCCTTCCGCTACAACAAGGTTGATATACGGTTCGGCCATCACCTGCAACTCGTGCGGCTGAACCAATTCGAGTGACTTGTCATTTTCCGGTAGCGCGTTCGCCCGCTTGGGCCTGAGTTTTCCGTAAGCAAGATAGTGACCTCGCTCAGACAGCGCAATGAACTCATTGACATCTGCCAATCCAAGGCTAGATGCAAGCACAGGGACCTTCTGAAAAAAACGATAGAGCGGCTTGGTTTCCTCCATCTTGCGCCCCGCGCGCTCGGCTTTGAACTCCACCAGATAAAAGCGCTCGTTAGCTGCTGTCAGCGTGTCGCCCGCGCTTGTTTCAGCCAATCCATCCAGTTTCGCCAGAAGCGCCGGGGGTCTCGACAATTCTGCCGCGATCTCGCCGAGATCGCGTTTTTTCCCCTCTTTATCGTCCCGGGATAACTTGTCGATTCTGCGCTTTAGCTCCCGTTGCCACTGCTGATCGCGAAATGCGAGGATGAGCGCATCTTCCCAGGCATGCGGACGCTGTCTCTTCTCATTAGTTGTATTCGGGTTAGCAGTACTCATAGATACAACCCCACCGCAGATTTAGACTTGGAAACAGCCCTGCCCATTTTTTCAGTCTGCCGACTGCTGATCAGTCTGCCGCCCGCCATGACGGCGAGCGAAGCTCTCGAAATCCGCCAGCGACAACGGGCGCCCAAACAGATAGCCTTGGTACAGGAAACAACCATTGGACTCGAGGAATCGCCGTTGCTCCTCGGTCTCGACCCCTTCTGCCAAGACGCCGAGTCCCAAGGTCTTTGCAAGGGCAATGACGGTCTTGGTGATCGCCGCATCGTTGGGATCGGTTAGTACATCACGGACAAATGAACGATCGATCTTGAGCTTCTCCAACGGCAGTCGCTTTAGATAGGCCAGAGACGAATAGCCCGTTCCAAAGTCGTCCAGCACAAAATTGACCCCTCTATTTTTCAGCGCTGTTATCTTTGCAATCGTCCCTTCTACTTCCTGTTGACGCTCGTTGAAAACTGACCAGAAAAGCGAGGTTGTGCGCGCTGAAAA
>CAMKYP010000433.1 GCA_946477505.1 uncultured Dechloromonas sp.
GCCATCCTGATTGCCAAGGTGCAGGACGAGGGCGGTCACGGCCTCTACCTCTATTCCGCCGCCGAAACGCTGGGCACCAGCCGCGACCAGATGCTCGAAGGCCTGCACAGCGGCCGAGCCAAGTACAGCTCCATCTTCAATTACCCGACCCTGACCTGGGCCGACGTCGGCGTGATCGGCTGGCTCGTGGACGGCGCCGCGATCATGAACCAGGTGCCGCTTTGCCGCTGTTCCTACGGCCCCTACGCCCGCGCCATGGTCCGCGTCTGCAAGGAAGAATCCTTCCACCAGCGCCAGGGCTACGAAGCCCTGCTCGTCATGATGACCGGCACCGATGAACAGAAGGCGATGGTGCAGGACGCCGTCAATCGCTGGTGGTGGAAGTGCCTGGCGATGTTCGGACCGCCCGATGCCGACAGCCCGAACAGTGCCCAAGGCATGCGCTGGGGCATCAAGCGCGTTTCCAACGACGAGCTGCGCCAGAAATTCGTGGACGCCACCGTGCCGCAAGCCAAGGTACTCGGCGTCACGCTGCCTGATCCCGATCTCAAGTGGAACGAGGCGCGCCAGCACTACGACTACGGCCAGATCGACTGGAACGAGTTCTGGGAAACCGTGAACGGCAACGGTCCGTGCAACAAGGAACGCCTGGCCACCCGCGTCAAGGCGCACAACGAAGGGCAGTGGGTGCGCGAAGCCGCGCTGGCCCATGCCGCCAAGAAAAAAGCTCGTGAAATGAAGGATGCAGCATGACAACCCAACTGAAAGAATGGCCCCTCTGGGAAATTTTCGTCCGCAGCAAGCAGGGTCTCGAACACAAGCACTGCGGCAGCCTGCATGCCGCCGACGCTGCCCAGGCACTGGAAATGGCACGCGACGTCTATACGCGCCGCCAGGAAGGCGTGAGCATTTGGGTTGTCGAATCGAAGGCGATCACCGCCAGCAATCCGGACGAGAAGGGCGAGCTGTTTGATCCGGCGGCGGACAAGATCTACCGCCATCCGACCTTCTACGAAATCCCGGAAGAAGTGGGGCACATGTAATGAGCGCAGCCGTCGATTACCTGCTGCACCTTGCCGACAATGCCCTGATCCTCGGCCAGCGCAATGCCGAGTGGTGCGGCCACGGCCCGATCCTCGAAGAAGACATCGCGCTGTCGAATGTCAGCCTCGACCTGATCGGCCAGGCCCGCCTACTTTACCAGCTGGTCGCCACGCTCAAGGGCGGCGACTGCACCGAAGACAAGCTGGCCTACTTCCGCGACACACACGAGTTCCGTAACTACACGCTGCTCGAATTGCCGCACCATGGCCCGCTCTCCGGCTACGCCCAGAGCAGTCCCGACTACGGCACGACCATCGTCCGCAACTTCCTCTACAGCGCGCTGATGGCGCTGCTCTGGGAAGCCCTGGAGAAGTCGTCCAACGCCGATCTGGCGGCGATTGCTGCCAAGTCGCTGAAGGAAGTGCGCTACCACCTGCGCCATTCCCGCGACTGGCTGGTCCGTCTGGGCGACGGTACCGACGAGTCGCATGCCCGCGTGCAGGCCTCGCTCGATCACCTGTTCCCCTATACCCAGGAATTCTGGGCGCAAAGCCCGGCCGAGGCAGCTGCCATCGCCGCCGGCATCGGCGTCGATGTGACGACGCTGCGCGCCGACTGGGATGCCATCGTCGATGCGGCACTGGACGAAGCCACGTTGCAGCGTCCGGCGGTGAGCGGTTACGTCACCGAGGGCAAGCAGGGCATCCATTCGGAACATCTCGGCTTTCTGCTCGCCGAAATGCAAAGCCTGGCCCGCGCTCACCCGAACGGCGTCTGGTAAGCGATGAATGCGAACGTCGAGGCGGCCTGGGCTGCGCTGGAGGAACTGACCGACCCGGAAATCCCGGTCATTTCCCTGCGCGAACTCGGCATCCTGCGCGATGTCCGCCCGGCAGCGGATGGTGGCCTGGAAGTGGTCATAACCCCGACCTACAGCGGTTGTCCGGCGATGGGACAAATCGAGGACGACGTCAGGGCAACCCTGCTTGCCAAGGGTATCGCGGCCCGTGTCGTCACGCAGTTGTCTCCTGCCTGGACGACCGACTGGATGAGCGAAACGGGCAAGGAAAAGTTGCGCGCCTATGGCATCGCGCCGCCGCACCAGACCCTGCCCGGCAGCAATGTCGTTCGCTTCATCAGCAAACCGGCCAAAGCCGAGACCGTGCCCTGTCCGCATTGCGGATCGGGCCATACGGTCGAATCCTCACATTTCGGGTCGACGGCCTGCAAGGCGCTCTACAAGTGCCTCGATTGCCAGGAACCGTTCGATTACTTCAAGCCGTATTAGCGAGACATCCGTCATGTCAGCCCTCCGTTTTCACGAACTCACCATTAAGCGGGTCAGCCCCGAGGCCGCCGGTTCGGTGGCCATCACTTTCGACATTCCCGCCGCCGAGCGCGAGACCTTCAGCTTCCAGCCCGGCCAGTTCCTCACGCTGCGGGCCAAGGTCGAAGGACAGGAAGTCCGCCGCAGTTACTCGATCAGCAGCCCGAAGAGCCGCCTGGCCAAGGCCGGCGAGCTGGAAATCGGCATCCGCCCGGTCGAGGGCGGCCTGTTTTCCAATTGGGCCGCGCAAACCCTGAAGGCGGGCGCCCGCCTCGACGTCATGCCACCGGACGGGCGTTTCGTCGTCAAGAAAGCGCGTGCCATCCACCGCGTCGGTTTCGCCGCTGGGTCGGGCATCACGCCTATCCTGTCGATTGCCGCTACCACGCTGGAAGAACAGCCGGAGTCGAAATTCACGCTGGTTTACGGCAACCGCCGCATGTCCAGCGTGATGTTCAACGAGGCCCTGCAGGACCTCAAGGACCGCTATCCCGATCGCCTGACGCTGATCCACATCCTGTCCCGCCAGGCGCAGGAAGTCGATCTGCTGCAAGGCCGCATCGATGGCGACAAGGTCAAGGCCATCATCAAGGCGCTGCTGCCGGTGGCCAGCATGGACGAGGTGTTTATCTGCGGCCCGGAAGCCATGATCGATGCGACCGAAAAGGCGCTGCTCGAAGCCGGCGTGCCGGACAGCCGCATCCATACCGAGCGTTTCACCAGCGGCCCGGCCCAGGCGGCCAAGATTCAGGCGGATACCGACTCCTCGGCCAACCGCAAGGCTGCCGCCAAGGACATTGCGCTGACCATCGTCCTCGACGGCAAGCAGCATGAATTGCAGATCGGCGCAGACGAGCACGTGCTCGACGCCGCCATCGAGGCCGGCCTCGACCTGCCCTTCTCGTGCAAGGCCGGGGTGTGCTGCACCTGCCGCGCCAAGGTGCTGTGCGGCGAGGTGGTGATGGACAAGAACTTCACCCTGGAGGCCGACGAGATGCAGCAGGGCTACGTCCTGAGCTGCCAGGCGCGTGCCACCACCCCGAACCTGACGGTCAGCTTCGACGAGCGCTGATTTTTTCAAGACACTGCACTTGGGCCGCCCTCTCGTCCCTTCGGGGGCGGCCATTTTTTTGGAGAACCCCATGTCCCAAGTCGTCCTCACCGAAGTCATCGGCAAGGTAGGCCTG
>CAMKYP010000434.1 GCA_946477505.1 uncultured Dechloromonas sp.
TTTTCTGTCAATTCATCATCTGTCTTATATAAGACAACTTTTCGTGGACGCTGCTTTCGAAATGTGCTGAAATTTCGCCCATGACTCGCGATGTTTCCCGTCCCGCTACTCGTTTGGCTTCCCCGACATTCAGTCCGCTCTATCGGCAGATCAAGGATTTCCTGATCCGCAGCCTGGAACATGGCGAGTGGGGGCCTGGGGATGCTATCCCCAGTGAGGGGGAGTTGGCCGTGCGCTTTAATGTGAGCCAAGGGACGGTGCGCAAGGCCATTGACGAAATGGCCGCGGAAAATTTGCTGGTTCGTCGTCAGGGCAAGGGGACGTTTGTTGCCACGCACAGCGATCCTCGCTCCTTCTATCGTTTTTTGCGCTTGGTGCCTGATGGTGGCAAGGTGATGCCGACCGTCAGCGATCCTTTTTACTGCGAAACGGTATCCGCGACCCCCGAGGTTGCCGGAGCGCTTGGTCTGAAGGCCGGTGATCGGGTTGTGCATGTCAAGCGGCTGCTCCGTTTTGGCGGCGAATCCGTTGTTTTTGATGAGATATTTCTGGTGGCCGAGTTGTTCAGCGGCTTGACGCTCGAAGGCTTGCGCGCAGGCGAGCGTTCCTTGTACAGCCTTTTTGAGAGTGAATTTGGCGTTCGCATGATCAATGCCGAAGAGCGTCTGCGAGCGGTGCCAGCGGATGGGCAAAGTGCGGAATTGCTAGGGGTGCAATTAGGTGAGCCGCTGCTCTTGGTGGAGAGGACGGCATACACCTATGGCAATAAACCGGTGGAGTGGCGCCGTGGCTTGTATTGCACGCGGCATCATTACTACCGGAACGAGTTGGGGTGAGAGAGGCATGCTTTTGAACTAGGCCGTAAAGCGCCCGGAGTGGCGTGTTTGGCCCGGTTTTGAATGTATAATTACCGCTCTTTTCGAACCACGTACAAGCGGATAACCGCATCTTTACGCGAGGGATGACGTTCATGGCAGAAATGACCATCAAGAAACGTCCAAAAAACTTGGACTTGACTACAATCAGGCTGCCGTTGCCTGGCAAGGTTTCTATTCTTCACCGCATCAGCGGCGTCGGATTGTTCCTGTGCTTCCCGGTGATGCTTTGGCTCTTTGGTGCCAGCCTTGGGTCTCCTGAGAGCTTTGCCGCTTTCAAGGCAGTTGCCGGTATGCTGCCGGTCAAGATTATTCTGGCCGGCTTGCTGTGGGCATTTGTGCATCACTTCTGTGCCGGTGTTCGCTTCCTGTTGCTCGACCTGCATGTCGGTATCGAGAAGGAGGCTGCCCGCCAGTCCGCCGCCGTCGTCTTCGCCGTCAGCATCCCGCTGACCCTGATCCTGTGGGGGGTTCTGCTGTGATCAATCGTATCGTTGTCGGCGCTCATTACGGCCTGAAGGACTGGATCGCCCAGCGCGCCACCGCCGTCATCATGGCGGTCTATTCCGTGCTGATCGCCGCCGTGCTGCTGGTTGTCCGTCCGAGCACCTTCGAAGCCTGGCAGGGCATCTTCGCCAATGGCGTCATCAAGTTCCTGACTTTCCTCTTCTTCGTCAGCCTGTTCTACCACGCCTGGATTGGCGTGCGTGACATCTGGATGGATTACGTGAAGCCGACGGGCCTGCGCCTGACCCTGCACGTCCTGACCATTGCCGCGCTGGTGGGTTACACCGCGTGGGCTGCTGCGATTCTCTGGAGGCTGTAAGCGTGAGTATTCCTGTTCTGAAGTTTGATGCGGTTATCGTCGGTGCCGGTGGTGCCGGTCTGCGTTCCGCGATCCAATTGTCCGAAGCCGGCCTGAAGACGGCCGTCCTGTCCAAGGTTTTTCCGACCCGTTCGCACACCGTTGCAGCGCAGGGCGGTGTCGCCGCTTCCCTCGGTAACTCCGAGGAAGATCACTGGACGTGGCACATGTACGATACCGTCAAGGGTTCCGACTGGCTCGGCGACCAGGACGCCATCGAGTTCATGTGCAAGAAGGCCAACGAAGTGGTCGTCGAGCTCGAACACTACGGCATGCCGTTCGACCGTACCGACAACGGCAAGATCTACCAGCGCCCGTTCGGCGGTCACATGTCGAACTTTGGCGAAAAGCCAGTGCGTCGTTCCTGCGCAGCCGCTGACCGTACCGGTCACGCCATGCTGCACGCGATGTACCAGCGCAACGTCAAGGCCAACACCCAGTTCTTCGTCGAGTGGATGGCCCTTGACTTGATCCGTGACGAAGAAGGCCACGTCCTCGGCGTCACCGCCATGGAAATGGAAACCGGCCAGGTCGTGATCTTCCACGCTCGTGCCACTATCTTCGCGACCGGCGGTGCCGGCCGTATCTTCTACTCTTCTACCAATGCCTTCATCAACACCGGTGACGGCCTGGGCATGGCGGCGCGCGCCGGCATTCCGCTCGAAGACATGGAATTCTGGCAGTTCCACCCGACCGGCGTGGCCGGTGCCGGCGTGCTGATTACCGAAGGCGTGCGCGGCGAAGGCGGCATCCTGCGTAACAGCAGCAAGGAACGCTTCATGGAGCGCTACGCGCCGAACGCCAAGGATCTGGCGTCGCGTGACGTGGTTTCGCGCGCCATGGCCACCGAAATCAAGGAAGGCCGCGGCTGCGGTGTCAATAAGGACTACGTCCTGCTCGACATCACTCACCTCGATCCGGCCACCATCATGAAGCGCCTGCCGGGCATCCACGAAATCGGCCTGCAGTTCGCCGGTGTGGACTGTCTGAAGGAGCCGCTGCCGGTCGTTCCGACCTGCCACTACCAGATGGGCGGTATCCCGACTCATTACTCGGGCCGCGTCGTGATGCCGAAGGATGGCGACATGAATGCCGTTGTGCCGGGCTTCTACGCCGGCGGCGAATGCGCCTGCGCCTCGGTGCACGGTGCCAACCGCCTGGGTACCAACTCGCTGCTCGACCTGCTGGTCTTCGGCAAGTCGGCTGGTGACTCCGCCGTTGAAGATTTGAAGAGCGGCAAGGCGCACCGCGAACTGCCGAAGGACGCTGCCGACAAGTCGCTGGCCCGTATCGCCGCCATCGACAACCGCAAGGGCGGCGCCAATGTGCATGAAACCCGCCTGGCCATGCAGCGCACGATGCAGGACCACGCCGGCGTCTTCCGTTTCGGCGATATGCTGAAGCAGGGCGTTGAAAAGATTCTTGAGGTCGAGAAGGCTGCCCGCCAGCTCGAGATCAAGGACAAGTCGATGGCCTGGAACACGGCCCGCACAGAAGCGCTCGAAATGGAAAACCTGATCGAGGTCGCCAAGGCCACGATGATCTCCGCCGAGGCCCGCAAGGAGTCCCGCGGCGCCCACGTCCGCGACGATGCACCGGATACTGCCGAGTTCCCGAACGGCCGCAACGACAAGGAATGGCTGAAGCACACGCTGTTTTCGCCGGTGGACAATTCGATCACCTACAAGCCGGTGAACATGCAACCCCTGACCGTCGAGCCTGTTGCGCTCAAGACGCGCTCGTACTAATTGGAGTCCAGAATGAGCAAACGCATGGTTCAATTCAGCATCTATCGCTACGATCCGGACAAGGACGA
>CAMKYP010000435.1 GCA_946477505.1 uncultured Dechloromonas sp.
CGTTCCGACCCGCGCCTGAACGTTCGGCAACCGTCATCGACGGCGAGGCAACCCGCATCGCCGACGATGTGACAGGGAACCCGACGCGCCGACAGGAAGGCTGACAACCGCGAACGGGCCGGCGAAGCCAAGCTTAACGCAGCTTGGGATTCAGCGAGCCACGGTTGTAATCCTTGTCGCCCGGCATCAGGGTACGTCCAACACCGAACAATCCCCCTTGTGCCTCGGCATTACGTACCCTGTTTTCCGGGTAATCAGCTGCAAGCTTGCGCGCAGCTTCCGCCTTGGAGGGATCAACAAACTCCCAGCGTCCGTTCGGAAATAGACGCACCGGCAGCCCATCGGACGTAACCGCCTCGATCGGCGCGCGATCCGGCTCAGCGGCGAGGCATAGCCCCGCCCCCAGCAGCAACACGGTGCCGACCAGCGTTTTCAAAGCTTGGCTTCGACCCAGGACTGAACTGCTGCCAGCGCAGCCGGCAGGTTTTCCGGCTGGGTGCCGCCGGCCTGCGCCATGTCCGGACGACCGCCGCCCTTGCCGCCAACCAGCTGGGCGACCATGTTCACCAGTTCCCCGGCCTTGACCCTGCCGGTCAGGTCGGCAGTGACGCCGGCAATCAGTGTGACCTTGCCGTCGGCAACCGACGACAGCACGATGGCGGCCGATTTCAGCTTGTCCTTCAGCTTGTCCATGGTTTCGCGCAACGCGGTAACGTCGGCGCCGTCCAGAACCGCGGCCAGCACCTTTGCCCCCTTGACATCAACCGCCTGGCCGAGCAGATCGTCGCCCTGCGATGCGGCCAGCTTGGACTTCAGGCGAGCCAGTTCCTTTTCCAGCGCACGGACGTTGTCCATGATGCCGACGACGCGCTCCGCGATTTCCTCCGGCGTCGTCTTCAACAGTGCGGAGATACCCTGGACGCGGCTTTCCTGCACTTGCACATAGGCCAGCGCGTTGTTGCCGGTGATCGCCTCGACGCGGCGCACGCCGGCGGCGACGCCGGCCTCGCTGACGATCTTGAACAGCCCGATGTCGCCAGTGCGGCCGACATGGGTGCCGCCGCACAGCTCCTTCGAGGAACCGATGGCGACGACACGCACTTCGTCACCGTACTTTTCGCCGAAGAGCATCATGGCACCGGATTTCTGGGCGTCGTCGATGGCCATGACGCGGCTGTCGGTGGCGGCGTTGGCGAGAATCTCGGCATTGACGATTTCCTCGACCTCGCGGATTTCCTCGGCGCTCATCGGCTGGCTGTGTGCAAAGTCGAAACGGGTCTTGTCCGGATCGACCTGCGAACCCTTTTGCTGTACGTGGCCGCCCAGCACCTGGCGCAAGGCTTTGTGCATCAGGTGGGTGACCGAATGGTTGCGTGCCGTCGCAGCGCGCGACACGGCATCGACGCGGGCGGCGACTTCCTGGCCGACAGCCAGCTTGCCGGTCTTCAGCACGCCATGGTGGCCGAACACGGAGGCCTGGATTTTCAGCGTATCCTCGACCGCAAAAATGCCACCGACGCCCTTCAGTTCGCCGCGGTCACCGCACTGGCCGCCGGATTCGGCATAGAACGGGGTGTTGTCGAGAACGACGACGCCGAGATCACCTTCGTTCAGTTCCTTGACGGCCGCACCGTCCTTGTACAGAGCCAACACCTTGCCCTTGGCGTCGAGCGATTCGTAGCCGTGGAAGGTGGTTTCCTGACCGGCGTAGTCGAGTGCGACAGCCATCTTGAACTTGCCGGCGGCGCGGGCCTGCTCCTTCTGGCGGGCCATGGCGGCGTCGAAAGCGGCGCCGTCGACGGTGACGTTGCGCTCGCGGCAGATGTCGGCGGTCAGGTCGAGCGGGAAGCCGTAGGTATCGTGCAGCTTGAAGGCGGTTTCGCCGTTGAAAACGGTGGCGCCCTTGGCGGCCATATCGGCCAGTTCACCATCGAGGATGGCCATGCCGTGCTCGATGGTGGCAAAGAAGCGGTCTTCTTCCTGCTTCAGCGTGGCAACGACCTTAGCCTGGTTTTCCTTGAGTTCCGGATAGGCTTCGCCCATCTCGGCAACCAGGTCCGGCACCACCTTGTGGAAGAAGGCGGCGCGGGCGCCCAGCTTGTAGCCATGGCGGATGGCGCGGCGGATGATGCGGCGCAGGACATAGCCGCGGCCTTCGTTGCCCGGAATGACGCCGTCGGCGATCAGGAAAGAGCAGGCGCGGATGTGGTCGGCCAGCACCTTGAGCGACGGGCTATTCATGTCGGCATCAGAGGTTTCGCGGGCGGCGGCGGCGATCAATGCCTGGAACAGGTCGATTTCGTAGTTGGCATGCACCCCCTGCAGCACGGCCGAGATGCGCTCCAGGCCCATGCCGGTGTCGACGGAAGGCTTGGGCAGCGGATGCATGACCCCGGCTTCGTCGCGGTTGAACTGCATGAAGACGTTGTTCCAGATTTCGATGAAGCGGTCGCCGTCTTCTTCCGGCGATCCCGGAGGGCCGCCCCAGTGTTTTTCGCCGTGGTCATAGAAGATTTCCGTGCAGGGGCCGCAGGGACCGGTGTCGCCCATCATCCAGAAGTTGTCGGAAGCGTAGCGGGCGCCCTTGTTGTCGCCGATGCGCACGATCTTGTCGGCCGGCACGCCGACTTCCTTGTGCCAGATGTCGTAGGCCTCGTCGTCCTCGGCGTAGACCGTGACCATGAGCTTTTCCTTGGGCAGCTTGTAGACCTCGGTCAGCAGCTCCCAGGCGTACTTGATGGCATCGCGCTTGAAATAGTCGCCGAAGCTGAAATTGCCCAGCATTTCGAAGAAGGTATGGTGACGCGCGGTGTAGCCGACGTTCTCGAGGTCGTTGTGCTTGCCGCCGGCGCGCACGCATTTCTGCGAGGTAGTGGCGCGGGTGTAGGGACGCTTGTCGAATCCGAGGAAGACATCCTTGAACTGATTCATACCGGCGTTGGTAAACAGCAGCGTCGGATCGTCGTGCGGAACGAGCGACGAGGAGGCGACGATCTGATGCCCCTTGGAGGCGAAGAAGTCGAGGAATTGCTGGCGGATTTCAGAGCTTTTCATAAGCTGGCGGCCTTTGCGGCGTTGGAATTCGAAACCGTTCATTTTAAATGAAAGTGCCGGCCTTCAGTGCAGGAGCATGGTCCGCTACGGTGACGACGGCGCAAAAAGAAAAACCCGCTCGGCGGCGGGTTTCCGTGTCTGCTCTCAGCATTCAGCGTTGGCGCGGTCGATCCATGCGGCCATCGTGGTTGTAGTCGTGCTGACGGTCGTGTTTCTGGCGGTCGATGCGGTCGCCTTGCACGTTCTGCGCATGCTGAATGCGGTTGCGCTCCTGGCGAGTCACCGTGCCATCCGCCTTGGCGCGGTTTTCCATGTTGTCGACATGCTGCTGGCCGCGCTCCAGACGGTTCGCCTCGCGCGGGGTCAGGCTGCCCGAAGCGATGCCCTGATCGATACGACGCTCCTGATTGACCTGACGCTGGTCGATACCCGGCGTATTGGCCTGGGCAAAAGCAAGGGTGGGCAGAACGA
>CAMKYP010000436.1 GCA_946477505.1 uncultured Dechloromonas sp.
CCCCCGGACAGGCCACCCCCTCACTCTTCATACTGCTTGCGCAGCCGTTTAAGCCCTTGGCGGTAGGCTTCGGCATCGCCGTAATCGAAGAATTTCGGATAGCGTTCGTGGGCTGTCCGGAGACGCCGCGCATGCTTGATCGGGCACCAATACTGTTCGGTCCGCGCCGCCACCTCCCGCGCATAGGCGATGACGCCATTGCCGTAGGAACAATAGAAGCAATTGAATTTCTCGATGATATTCAGGTAGGGCAGATCTTCGCGATCGAAGACCAGATATTCCGAGCGTTTGACCTTCGGTATCCGGTAGATCGGAAAACAGATGCCCTGATAGATGGTCACAAACAGATCCATCAGCAGGAAGGGAATCCAGCCCGCGTAGATGATCGGTGCGCTGAGGACGACCAGCAGGCGGCTGCGCAGCAGGAAGCGGAATAGGCCGATCTTGTAGCGACGCTGCTGGCGCAGGAATTCGTCGGCCAGTTCATCTCTTTTCTGCGCCCATTCCTCGCGTTTCGCGCGGTACTCTTCTTCCAGTTCATCCTGCAGGGCGCGAATGCGCGCCAGCAGTTCGTCGGCATGCTTGTTCATGATTCCCGATCCGTGAAGTACTCAACCCAAACCATGGCAGTTTGCCCGATCATGCACGCATCGTCACACGCTAAAATGGCCTTTTGAGGCCTGACTGCCACAAGCCCCTTCCCGCGCTCACCGAGATCATGGAAAAAGAACACGCCCAAGTCCAACAGAACGGCCCGTTGGCCGGCATCAAGGTCGTCGAATTCGCCGGCATCGGCCCCGGCCCCTTTTGCGGCATGCTGCTCGCCGACATGGGAGCGGAAGTCACTCTTCTGGAACGGGCGGGCGGCACCTTCGCCTCGCAACTGTTTGGCGGGGGGCGCAAGGCCGTCGCCAATCGCGGCAAGAAATCGTTGTGCATCGATCTCAAACACCCGGACGCGAAGACGCTGGTGCAGCGCCTCGTCGACGAGGCCGACGTCGTGCTTGAGGGCTTCCGCCCGGGCGTCATGGAACGCCTGGGTTTCGGCCCGGAGGAGTGCCTGGCGCGCAACCCGAAATTGATCTACGCCCGGATGACCGGTTGGGGGCAAAGCGGCCCGCTCGCCCCACGCGCCGGCCACGATGCGAACTACGCCGCCATTGCCGGCGTGCTCGACACCGGTCGCCGCCACGGCGGCGCGCCGTGGGCGCCACCCACCCTGGTCGGCGACATGGGCGGCGGCGGGCTGATGCTGGCCTGGGGGATCGCCTGCGCGCTGCTCGAGGTCAGGCGTAGCGGCCTCGGCCAGGTGATCGATGCCGCCATGTGCGAGGGCGCCGCGGTGCTGGCGCATGGCCTGTTCAATCTGGAGGCGCTGGGCGAATGGCAAGGCCAATGCGCCATCGATTCGAGCGCCCCGTTCTACGACGTATATCAGTGCGCCGACGATTTGTGGATCAGCGTCTGCCCGCTCGAACCCCAGTTCTACCAGACTTTCGTCGACCGCCTGGGCTTGGGCGGCGACCCGGCATTCGCCGGCAGGCAATACGACACGCAGCACTGGCCGGCCATGAAGGATCGGCTGGAAGGCATTTTCCGCAGCCAGCCGCGCGCCCATTGGGAAGCGCTATTTGCCGATACGGACGACTGCGTGTGGCCGGTGCTGAGCATGAAGGAAGCCCCGGCACACCCCCACAACAAGGCCCGGGAAGCCTTTGTCGAAATCGCCGGCGTCACCCAGCCGGCCCCGGCCCCGCGCTTGTCGCGCACACCGGGCGCCATTCAGGGACCGCCGCCCCTGCTCGGCGAAAACAGCCGCGAATGCCTGGCCCGACTCGGCTTGTCAGCAGCGGAAATCGACCGCCTGGTCGAATCGGGGGCGGTCAGCCTGCCGCGCAGTGTATAAACCAGCGCATCAGCGCTCGCAAATGCCGAGCAGATCGGCTTCGAGCTCGATCTCCATGCCTTTCTCCAGCCGGCGATCGATGAACGCGCCGCGATAGAGACGCCCGGCGTTTTCCGCCTTGCGGGCATGCGGCGTTTCCCAGTCGCTGACCCGGACGCGCACGATGCCGATCTGCTCGTCGCGCTCGGGAACCCCTTGGGCAAGACAGGGATAAGCCAGCGCATGGCGATTGAATTCTGCCCGCGTATATTGCTCGATATTCTTGCCCGGCACCTGTGGGCAACTGGCCAGACGACGCGTCCGTACCTCGGCGGCGAGCACCTCGCCCTGCAGGTAGAACACCGGCTCCCTAGCCACCCAGCCCGCCCCACCTTCCTCATAACGCACGCACTGGCCGGGACGGAGCATTTCCGGCTGTTTGAAAAGCAGGCGTGCCGAAGGACGCAACGGCGCATCGTCGGCTTGGGCGTTGAGCGCCAGAGCGACGAGCACGGCAAGGAGATAGCGCATGGAAGCGTTCCGGATCAATAGACCCGACTATCTTCGATCACCTTTCCATCGTTGGGCAAGCCCCCCGGCGCGGCAAAGGCGATTTCGCCGCGTAATTTGGTCACTTCCCGCAGGCTGTTGACCAGGGCCTTGTCGAGCGCCTCGTGACCGGCCTCGATCTCGCAATGCAGAACCATGCGATCCTGCCCCCCCGGATTGTCGACCACCAGGCGCATGCGGTGGATTTCCGGATGACGGCCGGCGATCTCGGCGACCTGCTCCGGATGCACGAACATGCCCTTGATCTTGGTCGTCTGGTCGGCGCGCCCCATCCAGCCCTTGAGACGAATATTGCTCCGCCCGCAGGACGAACGTCCGGGCATGATGGCGGACAGGTCGCCGGTCGCGAAGCGGATCAACGGATAATCCGGGTTGAAGGTCGTCACCACCACTTCGCCGACCTCACCCAGCGCGACCGGATCGCCGGTGCCTGGACGAACGATCTCGACCAGCAACTCCTCTTCGACGACCAAGCCCTCCTCGGCATCGGTTTCGTAAGCGATGGCACCGATATCGGCCGTCGCATAGCACTGGCGCACCGTGATGCCGCGTTCGTTGAGCCAGTTGCGGGTGACGCCCGGCAAGGCTTCGCCGGAGACCAGCGCCTTCTTGAGCGACGTAATGTCGGCGCCCATTTCTTCGGCCTTCTCGACAATGATGCGCAGGAACGACGGCGTACCGACATAACCGTCCGGGCGCAGATCGACCATGGCCTGCACCTGCTGCTCGGTCTGCCCGACACCGCCGGGAAAGACCGCGCACCCCAGCTTGCGCGCCCCGCCCTCCATCAGGAAAGCGCCCGGGGTGAAATGATAGGAAAAGCAGTTGTGGATCAGATCGCCATTGCGGAAGCCAGCGGCATAAAGCACGCGGGCCATCCGCCAGTGATCCATGTCCACGCCCTGCAACTCGTAGATCGGTCCCGGCGAAGCAAAGACGCGCTTGGCCTTGTGGCGCGGCAAGGCATTCAGTCCACCGAACGGCGGATGCTTCTTCTGCAGCTCAATCAAATCGCGCTTGCGGGTCAGCGGCAAGCGCGACAATGCCTCGCGCGTCGCGC
>CAMKYP010000437.1 GCA_946477505.1 uncultured Dechloromonas sp.
AAAATCTGAAACTGCCCCTTGGCCGGTTTGAACCACTTCGCGGCTTCCCGCTCCAGAATCACCGCAAAGCGCCGTTCGGTATCGGAATCGAACTTCTGCAGCGGATACAGACACTTTTCAAAGCCGCCAAAGAGCATCTGCTTGATCTTGCCGATCTCAGCGACCGTATCGCGAAAATAATGAATTTCTCCGGCCGTCGCCGAGTAGCTGCACGACTTGATGGCAGTAAAACCGCGTTTGACCTCTGCCACATAGCCAACAGAACCTTCATCGAAATGATCCAGCATTTGCGCGTGGATATTGTCGGAAATCAGGCGACGATATCCATCCAGCACATTGCGTAACTCATCGTCCGAAGCCAGTTTTTCTCGCAACGCCGCAACCGCCTGCCCCGCCAGGTCATACAGCAACTCGGCATGACTATCGTAGTCAATGTCATCGAAATCCATCAAACCATGGACGATGTAATCTTCCGGGCGCTGCTCGACAATACCAGCCTGTGCCGCCAGTGTTTCCTGGGCATGGTTATGCAGATTCTGAATCAGAATATCCCGCTCGCCCGGTTGCAAGCTGGCAAAACCTCTCGTATCCAGCGAAAACGGCCGAAATCCCCCGACGACCTCCCCGGTCGGCACCACAACAATACGCGGAATGTCGATGGATCGCTCCACCACTGACTGAATCGTTTGAGCAACGATCGCCGCCACATCCACCGGCGTTTCTTCCGGCAACAAATCCCCCTGGGCCGGGGCCATTTGCTGACGCACCGCAGCCACGATTTCAGCCTGAATCGGCGCATTCAGCAAAGCGCCGCTGGTCGGCGCCAAATCGCGGCGAATCTCATAGCTTGCGGCAACCTGCCGAGCCAAACGCACCACTTCCATTTCTCTTGAGGTCGTATAAACCGGCTGCCGGATTTCCATTCCGGGCACGCCTGGCAGCACAGCCAAGCCCAGCTCGACATCGGCCAATGACGGCACATCGATGCTCACCTTGCGCGCATCATCTTCCGGCGCATCCAGAATCAATTGCTGCAGCCTGATCGTCGAATCGGGTCGATTCGCCTCGTCGACGATCTCCTGAAAGCGATCATGGGCAACGATATTCAATCGATCCACCGCCGCCACGCCGGTGCGCTGACCATACGGCAAACGCAGGCCGCGCCCGATTGACTGCTCGATCAAGGTCCGCGCATTGGCGGCCCGTAGCGGCACGATGGTGTACAGATTGGTCACATCCCAGCCTTCCTTCAGCATGTTGACGTGAATCACAATCTCCGTCGGCTCATCGACGCTTTCCACCGCCAGCAAGCGGCTAACCATCTGCTCCTCATCCACCCCCGATTTGCTGCTATCGACCTGGATCACCTTGTCCCGATAACGTCCCTCGAAAAACTCGGCAGACTGGATCAAATCCAGCAACTGGCCGGCATGTGTCGTATCCCGCGCAATCACCAGCATGAAAGGCTTCACCAAACGCACGCCGTTCTGGTGGGCGTAGGTAGTCAGCTCCACCTTGGTTGCTTCGTGCAAACGCACCCCGTCTTGCAGCTTGATGCGCTCCAGCGCATCTGCCGGGTATTGTGCGGGATTGAAATTGCGCTGCGTCACCACGGCGGGAGATTTCACAAACCCATCGTCCAGCGCCCGCGCCAGCGGATAATCGACCACCACGTTGCGGAACGGCACCGGCCCTTTGGCACTCTCGACAAAAGGCGTCGCCGTCAGCTCCAAACCCAAAATCGGCTTGAGTTCGTTAATTGCCCGCACCCCAGCGCTCGCCCGGTAGCGATGTGACTCATCCATCAACAAGACCAAATCGGGCAAGGCCGCCAGATAGTCAAAATAGCTCTGACCGATATACTCGGAAAGCCGCTTAATGCGCGGGCTCTTGCCGCCGCGCACCTCCGAATTGATCTTGGAAATGTTGAAGATGTTAATCGTCACCGGCGACAGCAACCCACCCTGCAAATTCGCCCCGCGCTGCTCGTAGTTATCGCCGGTGATGATCTCCGGCGGCGACACCGCAAACTCGGCGACGCCTTTGAACACATACTTCGGCGTATTCGGCGTGAAATCGGCAATCAGCTTATTGTAGATGGTCAGGTTCGGCGCCATCACGAAAAAATTCTGAATACCATGCGCCAGATACAGGTAGCTGATGAAGGCGCCCATCAGGCGCGTCTTGCCCACGCCGGTCGCCAGTGCGAAACAAAGCGAAGGAAATTCCCGGTCAAAATCCTTGAGCAACGGAAATGCGGCCTGCATTTGCGCCAGAAGCGCCGGCAAATCGCGCTCACCATGAGCCAAAGTATCTGGCGCCACGGCGATGGCCCGCGCCAGTTGTTCCAGCGACTCCCGCTGCGGCGCACGCAGGCTCAGGCGTCCCGACAGGGAACGGACGACTTGTTCTGCGCTCATGGGCGTCCTCTTTGTATTTGATGCAAACAGGCAGACCGGGTTATCCAGGAATCTCGAATAACTGACCGCTTCATCTCCCAACGCTTATTCATTCCCCGTCCCCTGCTTTCTTCTTTGGCAAGCGCTTTCGGCTCTTTTCCAGTTGTTTGACCGGCTGTGCAATCGCCGCCTCAAAATCCTTTTCGACCCGCCCCGGCAAAGCGCCGATCTGCTGCTGATACTGCGCAAACGCCGCCTGTGCCTTGATCAACGCCGCTTCGGCGGAAACCGAGCCCGCATGGGTCAGGATGTCCTTGCGCGTCAGGCGCAAAAAATCGTCGAGCTGCGTACTCCAGTCGCGCATCGTCATCGGCTGCCGTGCGCTGGCCTGCAACTCGGCCACTTCGATATAGGCGGTGACGATGCGGTTCAGCGTCTCCAGCTCCCCTGCATCGAGATAGTTCTTGGCGCTGGCCACATCTGACTTGCGCACTGGCCCGCCACGCGAGGCTGCAGCCCAACTGGTCAGCCCCATGTTCGGCGCCTGAGCATCGGCACGCAACGCAATCAATTCGGCAGCCGTATGCCCATGAGCAGCCCAGTGCATCTTGTTTTGCACGGTTGCGAAAAACTGCCGCGAAGTTTCCGTATTCGGGTCGTAATCAATGCTGGTCGCGTAGATGTCCAGCACCTTGCGCCAAAACGCCTTCTCCGACGAACGGATGTCGCGGATGCGCGCCAGCAGCTCCTCGAAATAGCCGCCGTCCTGGTCGTCCTTGAAACGCTCGTTATCCAGCAAAAAGCCTTTGTGCAGATAGGCCTGCAATTGTTCAGTCGCCCAGCGCCGAAATTGCGTCCCCCGGTGCGACTTCACCCGGTAGCCAATCGCCAGCGCCATCTCCAGACTGTAGTGCTTCAGGCTCCGGCTAACCTGCCGCCCACGCTCTTCGCGAACTTGTAAGTACGGCTTACAAGTTGCCTCTTCCCCTAACTCACCGCTGTTGTAGATGGCGCGAATATGCTGAGTAATGTTCTGCGGCGTGCTCTGGTACAAGTCGGCCAACTGCTGCTGCGTCAGCCAGACGCCCCCCTCAGCAAAGCGCACCTGAACCCGCG
>CAMKYP010000438.1 GCA_946477505.1 uncultured Dechloromonas sp.
GGCCTCGTCGGCCTTGTGCGCGGCCTACTTCGTCAAGCTGTATTGCGACACGCGCAACATCCCGACCGAGCACATCCGCCTGTCGCAGAACAATATCGTCGATCCGGAGAACCGCTACAAGCAGACCTTCAAGATACAGGTCGAGCTGCCGCCGGATATTTCGGCCAAGGACCGGCTGGGCATCCTGCGTTCCATCGACCGGTGTACGGTCAAGAAGGTGGTACAGACCGGGCCGGAGTTCATCATTGAGGAAGTCGAGAACCTCGATGCCGACGCACAGGCGCTGCTGACCATCAACCCCGATGCCGACACGCAAACCACCATCGCCGGCAAGGACCTGCCGCTGGAGCAGACCATCGCCAACATGTCCGGTTTTCTGGCCAGTCTGGGCATCAAGATCGAGATCGCCTCGTGGCGCAATCTGGTGCCCAACGTCTGGTCGCTGCACATCCGCGACGCGCATTCACCGATGTGCTTCACCAACGGCAAGGGTTCGACCAAGGAGAGCGCGCTCGCCTCGGCGCTGGGCGAATATATCGAGCGCCTGAACTGCAACCATTTCTACAACGACCAGTACTGGGGCGAGGAATTCGCCAACGCGGATTTCGTGCATTACCCGGAAGAACGCTGGTTCAAACCGGGCAAGAAAGATGCGCTGCCCAAGTGCCTGCTCGACGACTACACGCTCGAAATCTACAACCCGGACGGCGAACTGCGCGCCTCGCATCTGTTCGACACTAATTCCGGCAACACCGAGCGCGGCGTCTGCGCCCTGCCCTACGTGCGCCAGTCGGACGGCGAAACGGTGTATTTCCCGACCAACCTGATCGACAACCTCTACCTCAGCAACGGCATGAGCGCCGGCAACACGCTGGCCGAAGCCCAGGTGCAGTGCCTGTCGGAAATCTTCGAACGCGCCGTCAAGCGCGAAATCATCGAAGGCGAACTCGCCTTGCCCGATGTGCCGCCGGAAGTGCTGGCGAAATACCCCGGCATCCTGGCCGGCATCGCCGAACTGGAAAACCAGGGCTTCCCGGTGCTGGTCAAGGATGCGTCGCTGGGCGGCGAATTCCCGGTCATGTGCGTTACCTTGATGAATCCGCGCACCGGCGGCGTCTTCGCCTCCTTCGGCGCCCACCCGAGCATGGAAATCGCCATCGAACGCAGCCTGACAGAGCTCCTGCAAGGCCGCAGCTTCGAAGGCCTGAACGACCTGCCGCGCCCGACCTTCGAGAGCAACGCCGTCACCGAGCCGAACAATTTCGTCGAGCACTTCATCGACTCCAGCGGCGTCGTCTCCTGGCGCTTCTTCAGCGCCAAGGCGGATTACGACTTCGTCGAGTGGGATTTCTCCGGCCACGGCGAGAATTCCAACGCCGACGAAGCCGCCACGCTGTTCGGTATCCTCGCCGACCTCGGCAAGGAGGTCTACGTGGCCGTCTACGACCAGCTCGGCGTCACTGCCTGCCGCATCCTGGTGCCGGGTTATTCGGAAATCTACCCCGTCGACGACCTGGTCTGGGACAACACCAACAAGGCGCTGGCCTTCCGCGCCGACATCCTCAACCTGCACAGCCTCGATGACGCGGCGCTGGCAGCCCTGCTGGAGCGCCTTGAGGACAGCGAGCTCGACGACTACACCGACATCATTACGCTGATCGGCGTCGAATTCGACGAAAACACGGAGTGGGGCCAACTGACCATTCTCGAACTGAAGCTGCTGATCAACCTCGCCCTGCAGGACTTCGCAGCAGCCAAGGAACAGGTCGAAGCCTACCTGCAGTACAACGAGAACACCGTCGAGCGCGGCCTGTTCTACCAGGCCGTGAACGCGGTGCTGGAAGTGCTGCTCGACGACGAACTGGAACTGGCCGACTACGAGGCCAATTTCCGCCGCATGTTCGGCAATCCGCGCATGGATGCGGCGATCGGCTCGGTCGACGGCAGCGTGCGCTTCCACGGCTTGACGCCGACCAGCCTGCGGCTGGAAGGGCTGGATCGGCACCAGCGCCTGATCGACAGCTACCGGAAAGTGCACGCGGCGCGGGCCAGGGCAGCGCGGCATACGCGCTCCTGAAGGCAAGCCGCGCCGCCCTGCTGCAGAACCGGCCCGTCTGCATCCGGGCATGCCCCCAGCGGGGGCCGGTTGCTTGGCAAGCCCAGCCCCGCGTCAAACCGGATAGGCGGGTCCGGAAGACACCCGGGGCAAGCGCCCCAAGCTACTCAGCGAACATCCGGGGCGATCGGACACCGGCTTCAAGCACGGGCTTTTTGCGCCTGCACCGCCATGTGCGTATGCGCCATGCGCATGAGCGGCATGCCCAGCCCTTGCGCCTCTCCCCGGCGCGCCATGGCGCCGAGAATATGCTCGTGCTCCGTGCGCTGCCCGGATAGCAGGTCGCGCAGCATGGAGGCGGTAAAAGGCGATCCCTCGGCCGTCAGCATGCCGAGCGCCTTGTCTCTTGCGGCCTGGGCAACCGGATGACCGAAAGCGCCGGCGACATCGCCGCACTCCCGGTACATTTCCTCGGTGATTCTCTTTCCGTAAGGCGTCGCCATGATCTCGCCCACCGAACCCCGGCACAGCGTGGTCATTCCGGCGAGGGCGGCGAGAAACACCCATTTGTCCCAGAGCACCTGCTCGATATCGTCGGCCAGCACGCTATCGAAAGGCGCCTGGCCGCACAACTCCATGAAGGCGCGCGCCAGTTTTTCATGCGCCTCGTGGCGGGCGCCCACGGTCAGGCTGTGCATGTCGGTCAGCTGCCGGATCGCGCCTTCGTCGGTCAAGGTCGCCGCGATGTGGGCGACGCCGCCCATCACCCGCTGGCGTCCAAAACGGGCATCCAAGACATCCAGATGATCCAGGCCGTTGAGGAAAGGCAGGATGACGGCCTGGCCCAGGCCATTTTCCAGCGACTGGATGGCATCGTCCAAATCGTAGGACTTCGGCGCCAATACGATCAGATCGTAATCGGGGGTCAGCGCCTCCGCAGTCACCGTCTTGGCGGGTACCGCGAAATTTCCGCGCGGCGTTTCGACACATAGGCCTTTCGCATCGATCAAAGCCTTGCGTTTGGCGCGCACCAGAAAGGTCACATCCGCGCCGACACGAATCAAATGCGCGCCAAAGTAACCGCCGACACCGCCCGCACCCAGAATCAGTATTTTCATGCTTTGTTTTTCCTTGAATTGGTTTCCAAAAAACCGCTTGAGCGACGCTTGTAACCTGCTTTCCCGTTCCACGAAGGAAAAATCGCAACGGCTATCCGGCGTTATACGGCAGGCAAGAGGAACTTGCCAGTGCTCGAACGAAGTCGCCCCGTGACCGCTCGAAGACTATGAACCGCCCACCGTCGAAGATTCAGCCCAGGCTCCAGCGCATCAGCCTGCCGATTCAGATCGCCAGCTGCCGCGCCTCCGACCCCGGCAGCTGAGACCACGCGAGGCATGCCGGCTGAAACCTGCCTGTAAGCCCCGCTTAACCGTCCTGAAATACCGGGCACCTACGC
>CAMKYP010000439.1 GCA_946477505.1 uncultured Dechloromonas sp.
TTGCGGGGCCGAGGCGACGACCGGAGCAGCGGCGCCAGCACCGGTTTCGACCTTGATCAGCAGTGCGCCTTCGCTGACCTTGGAGCCGAGCTGGACGAGGACTTCCTTGACGGTGCCGGCAACGGTGCTCGGTACGTCCATGGTCGCCTTGTCGGATTCGAGGGTGGCGATGGCGTCGTCGACCTTGATGCTGTCGCCGACCTTGACGAACAGGTCGATGACCGGCACGTCGGAGAAATCGCCGATATCCGGCACCTTGACTTCGACCACGCCGCCACCGGCGGCGGGGGCGGCAGCCGGAGCAGCAGCGGCCGGGGCCGGTACGGCAGCGGGGGCTGCTACCGGGGCAGCTTCAGCGGCGGCGCCACCGGTTTCGACCTTGATCAGCAGCGAACCTTCGCTGACCTTGGAACCGAGCTGGACCAGCACTTCCTTGACGGTGCCGGCAACGGTGCTCGGTACGTCCATGGTGGCCTTGTCGGATTCGAGGGTGGCGATGGCGTCGTCGACCTTGATGCTGTCGCCGACCTTGACGAACAGGTCGATGACCGGCACGTCGGAAAAATCGCCGATATCCGGGACTTTGACTTCGATGATTTGGCTCATTGTCGTCTCCTCCCGATTAAACCGACATCGGATTCGGCTTGGCCGGATCCAGGTTGTACTTGACCAGGGCGGCGGCAACCTTCTCGCGCTCGATCTTGCCTTCGTCGGCCAGCGCCTTCAGGGCAGCCAGGGTGACCCAGTGGCGATCGACTTCGAAGTGGTGACGCAGCTTCTCGCGGGTGTCGGAGCGACCGAAACCGTCGGTGCCGAGCGTGATGTAGGTGTTCTTGACGAACGGACGAATCTGCTCGGAGAAGAGCTTGATGTAGTCGGTCGCGGCAACCACCGGGCCTTCGGCGCCGGCCAGCTTCTGCTCGACGTGCGACAGCTTCGGCGCTTCGAGCGGATGCAGCAGGTTCCAGCGGGCGGTGTCCTGGCCGTCGCGGGCCAGTTCGTTGAAGGACGGGCAGCCCCAGATGTCGGCTTCGACGCCCCAGTCGGCCTTGAGCAGGTCGGCGGCAGCGATGACTTCGCGGAAGATGGTGCCGGAACCGAGCAGCTGAACGCGCAGCTTGCCCTCGCCGCCCTTCTTGAACTGGTACATGCCCTTGATGATGTCGGCCTCGGCACCAGCCGGCATTTCCGGATGCTCGTAGTTCTCGTTCATCACGGTCAGGTAGTAGAAGACGTCTTCCTGCTCCTGGAACATGCGGCGCATGCCGTCCTGGGTGATGACCGCGACTTCGTACTGGAAGGTCGGGTCGTAGGAGACGCAGTTCGGGACCAGCTGCGACAGGATCAGGCTATGGCCGTCTTCGTGCTGCAGGCCTTCGCCGTTCAGGGTCGTGCGGCCGGCGGTGCCGCCGATCAGGAAGCCGCGGGCGCGCTGGTCGCCGGCTGCCCAGACGAGGTCCAGGGTGCGTTGCAGGCCGAACATCGAGTAGCAGATGTAGAACGGAATGGTCTGCACGCCATGCACCGAGTACGAGGTGGCGGCGGCGATCCAGTCGCTCATGGCGCCGGCTTCGTTGATGCCTTCCTGGAGTACCTGACCGGTCTTCGATTCCTTGTAGAACATCAGCTGGTCATGGTCTTCCGGCACGTAGTTCTGGCCTTCCTGGCTCCAGATGCCGACCGAGCGGAACATGCCTTCCATGCCGAAGGTGCGGGACTCGTCCGGCACGATGGGCACGACGTTCTTGCCGACCTGCTTGTCCTTGAGCAGCATGTTCATGATGCGGACGATGGCCATGGTGGTCGACAGTTCGCGGCCTTCGCCGGAAGCCTTCAACAGCGCGGCGTAGGTGTCGAGGGCCGGGACGGCCAGCGGCGCGGCCTTGCGGCGGCGCGACGGCAGGAAACCGCCGAGGTCCATGCGGCGTTGGCGCATGTACTGGTATTCCGGCGAATCTTCGGCGAACTTCAGGTAGGGCAATTCTTCCAGCTTGTCGTCCGGCACCGGCAGGTTGAAGCGGTCGCGGAAGCGGGCGATCTGCTCCTTGTCCATCTTCTTCTGCTGGTGGGAAATGTTCATCGCCTCGCCGGCCTGGCCCATGCCGAAGCCCTTGATGGTCTTGGCCAGGATCAGGGTCGGGGCGCCCTTGTGGGTGACGGCGGCGTTGTAGGCGGCGAAGATCTTGAAGATGTCGTGGCCGCCGCGGTTCAGGTTCCAGATGTCGTCGTCGGTCCAGTCGGCGACCAGGGCCTTCAGTTCCGGGGTGTTGAAGAAGTGTTCGCGGACGTAGGCGCCGTTCTTGGCCTTGAAGGTCTGGTATTCGCCGTCGCACAGTTCCATCATGCGTTTCTTCAGGATGCCGGTCTTGTCGCGGTTGAAGAGGGCATCCCAATGGGTGCCCCAGATCAGCTTGATGACGTTCCAGCCGGCACCGCGGAATTCGGATTCGAGTTCCTGAATGATCTTGCCGTTACCGCGCACCGGGCCGTCCAGGCGCTGCAGGTTGCAGTTGATGACGAAAATCAGGTTGTCCAGCTTTTCGCGACCGGCCATGCCGATGGCGCCGAGCGATTCGACCTCGTCAGTCTCGCCGTCGCCGAGGAAGGCCCAGACCTTGCGCTTTTCGGCCTTGGCAGCGTCGATCAGGCCGCGCGAGGCCAGGTACTTCATGAAGCGGGCCTGGTAGATGGCCTGGATCGGGCCGAGGCCCATCGACACGGTCGGGAACTGCCAGAAGTCCGGCATCAGCCACGGGTGCGGGTAGGAAGAGATGCCGGTGCCGCCGGTTTCCTGGCGGAAGTTGTCCATCTGCTCCTCGGTGAAACGGCCGAGCATGAAGGCGCGCGAATAGACGCCCGGGACCGAGTGGCCCTGGAAGAAGATCAGGTCGCCGTCATGGTCGGCGGACGGGGCGTGCCAGAAATGCGAGAAGCCGACGTCGTAGAGGGCGGCGGCGGATGCGAAGGAGGCGATATGGCCGCCGACGTTGGTGTCCTTGTTGGCGCGGACGACCATGGCCATCGCGTTCCAGCGGATGTACGAGTGAATCTTGATTTCCATGTCGGCATTGCCCGGGTACTTGGGCTGCTGCTCGGCAGGGATGGTGTTGATGTATTCGGTATTGGCCGAGTAGGGAATATCGACGCCGTTCAGGCGGGCCTGGCCGATGACTTTCTCGATCAGGTAATGCGCGCGGGTCGGACCTTCGACGTTGATGACGCCTTCGAGGGCATCAATCCATTCTTTTGTTTCCTGCGGATCGAGGTCGGCAGGATCAGGCAGTGCATTCGGCTGGTTGGCCATGTTTGTCTCCACGGTTGGTGTTCATTCTGTTTTGCCTGTGTCTAGCAAAACAACTTTACTCCTTGCGGACCGGTTCGCGAGTCCGTACTTTCCCTAATGCGTGTTTCGTATTGTAAAAACAAAATTCGCATCGTGCAATAAAGGTGGGCGCGTTTTTTAGCCGTTTTGGGTTAGGGAAAATACGTAGGACGGAAGGCTCGCGAGGAGC
>CAMKYP010000440.1 GCA_946477505.1 uncultured Dechloromonas sp.
ATGATGGATCACCGCGGCGCCTTCCTGTGATAGCGAGCCGGCCGTCTGCGAGATGTCATGGGCTTCGGCGGCATTTTCCTTGACCTGATCGATGCTGACGGCCATTTCTTCCACCGAGGCTGCCATCGAAGAGGCGGCATCGCTTTGTTGGCTGGCGCGGTCGGCAACGGCTTCGGAGGCATGGAGTAGTTGGTCGGCTGCATTGGCGACCTGTTCGGCATTGTTGACGATGCTGGCGATCATGTTGCGCAGCGTTTCCTGCATGGAGCGGATGTTGGCCAGCAAGCTGGTCTGGTCGTTGGGATTGCAGTCCACCGGGGTTGCCAGGTCGCCACTGGCGATGCGCTGGGTGATGGCTGAAGCGAGGGACGGATCGCCGCCCAGCGTCTTGATGATGTTGTGCGACAACACCATCAGGGAGATGGCGATGAAGCCGCTGATCAGCAAGCCCAGAATGCCAAGCTCGATGGCATCGTCCCGGAACTTGGCGTCCACGTCGTCAACATAAATGCCGGAGCCAATCACCCAGCCCCACGGGGCAAAACCCATGACGTAGGAAATCTTGGGAACGCCCACGTCGGAGCCCGGCTTGGGCCACTGATAATCGACAAAACCGGCGCCGCTGGCTTTGACGACCTTGTTGAACTCCAGGAACAGCAGCTTGCCGTTCTTGTCTTTCAGTTGATCCAGCTTTTTCCCCTCAAGCTCGGGCTTGATCGGATGCATGATCATCATGTCCTGCAGGTCGTTGATCCAGAAATACTCGACCTTGTCGTAGCGCATGTTGCGAATGGTGGCGGCGGCGCGCTGTTTGGCCTCATCCATCGATATCTGGCCATCACGCGCCAATTTTTCGAAATGGGCAGCAGTGGCATGGGCAACCTCGACCAGATTTCGTACTTTTGCCTGTCGGTCTTCGAGCATCTGACTCTTCTCGTTGATCAGCAGCAAAACGAACAGTGCGGCCAGAGCCACAATCGTAGTGGCTGTCATGGCCAGTAATTTGGTGCGTAGTGTTACTCCTGGACCAGACATCTTGCTCTCCTTCTTGTGTTGAATTGACTTGATACAAATGTCAAAAATATTAATTTTCTGTGACAATGTATCACAAGCCACGTCGCAAGGAGCCAAGGAATATCAAATTGGCGGTGGATTGTTGTCGGCGGCTTGAAATTGGCGGGTGCTGTCCCTATCTGACCGGTATTGAAAATTCCGCTTTGGGAGAGCATTCATGCGACTCGATAAATTTACGACCAAGTTTCAGCAAGCTTTAGCCGACGCGCAGAGCCTGGCGATCGGGGGCGACCAGCAATTCATCGAGCCGCAGCACCTGCTGCTCGCCCTGCTGCAGCAGGACGATGGCGGTACGACTTCGCTGCTGTCGCGGGCAGGGGTCAATGTGTCGGGCCTTAAGCGCGATCTGGAGCAGGCGCTGACCCGTTTGCCCAAGGTGGAAGGGCATGGCGGCGATGTCTCGGTAGGCCGCGACCTCAATAACCTGCTCAACCTGACCGACAAGGAAGCGCAGAAGCGTGGCGACCAGTTCATTGCCAGCGAAATGTTCCTGCTCGCCCTGTGCGACGACAAGGGCGAAACCGGGCGCATTGCCAAGCAGCACGGCCTGAGCCGCAAGTCGGTCGAGGCAGCGATCATGGCCGTGCGCGGCGGGCAGGGCGTCGACTCTCAGGAAGCCGAAGGCCAGCGTGAATCGCTGAAGAAATACTGTATCGACCTGACCGAGCGCGCCGCTCAGGGCAAGCTCGACCCGGTGATCGGCCGCGACGATGAAATCCGCCGCGCTATCCAGATCTTGCAGCGCCGCACCAAGAACAACCCAGTGCTGATCGGCGAACCGGGCGTCGGCAAGACGGCTATTGTCGAAGGTCTGGCCCAGCGCATCGTCAATGAAGAAGTGCCGGAAACCTTGAAGGGCAAGAAGGTGCTGGTGCTCGACATGGCCGGCCTGTTGGCCGGTGCCAAGTATCGCGGCGAGTTCGAGGAACGCCTGAAGGCGGTATTGAAGGAAGTGGCGCAGGATGAAGGGCGCATCATCCTGTTCATCGACGAACTGCACACCATGGTCGGCGCCGGCAAGGCTGAGGGCGCCATCGACGCCGGCAACATGCTCAAGCCGGCACTGGCGCGTGGCGAACTGCACTGCATCGGCGCCACCACGCTCGACGAATACCGCAAGTACATCGAGAAGGATGCAGCGCTGGAGCGCCGTTTCCAGAAGGTGCTGGTCGACGAGCCAAGCGTGGAATCCACCATTGCCATCCTGCGCGGCCTGCAGGAAAAGTACGAATTGCACCATGGTGTGGACATCACCGACCCGGCCATCGTCGCCGCTGCCGAGTTAAGCCATCGCTACATCACCGACCGCTTCCTGCCGGACAAGGCCATCGACCTGATCGACGAGGCTGCCGCCCGTATCAAGATGGAAATCGATTCGAAGCCGGAGTCGATGGACAAGCTCGACCGCCGCATCATCCAGCTCAAGATCGAGCGGGAAGCCGTCAAGAAGGAGAAGGACGAGGCCTCGCAGAAGCGCCTGGGCCTGATCGAGGACGAGATCGCCCGTCTGACCAAGGAATATTCCGATCTCGAGGAAATCTGGAAAGCCGAAAAGTCGGCCGTACTGGGGTCCGCGCAGATCAAGGAGGAAATCGACCACCTCAAGGCCGACATCGCCCGGTTCCAGCGTGAAGGCAAGCTGGAGAAGGTTGCCGAGTTGCAATACGGCAAGCTGCCGCAGCTTGAAGCCCAACTGAAGAGTGCCGAAGCCGCCGGTGACGGCGCGCCGCAGAAGAACAAGCTGCTGCGCACGCAGGTCGGCGCCGAGGAAATCGCCGAGGTCGTGTCGCGTGCTACCGGCATCCCGGTTAGCAAGATGATGCAGGGCGAGCGCGACAAGCTGCTGAAGATGGAGGAGCGCCTGCACAAACGTGTCGTCGGGCAGGATGAAGCGGTCCGCCTGGTGGCTGATGCCATCCGCCGTTCGCGCGCGGGCCTGTCCGATCCCAATCGGCCCTACGGCTCTTTCCTCTTCCTCGGCCCGACCGGGGTTGGCAAGACCGAGTTGTGCAAGGCGCTGGCCGAATTCATGTTTGACAGCGAGGAGCACCTGATCCGCATCGACATGAGCGAGTTCATGGAGAAGCACTCGGTTGCCCGCCTGATCGGCGCTCCTCCAGGATACGTGGGCTACGAAGAGGGCGGCTACCTGACCGAAGCCGTGCGCCGCAAGCCGTACAGCGTGATCCTGCTCGACGAGGTCGAGAAGGCGCATCCGGACGTCTTCAATGTGCTGCTGCAAGTGCTGGACGATGGCCGCATGACCGACGGCCAAGGCCGCACCGTGGATTTCAAGAACACGGTGATCGTGATGACGTCCAACCTGGGCAGCCAGATGATCCAGCAGATGTCAGGCGACGATTACGGCGTGATCAAGATGGCGGTGATGGCGGAGGTGAAAACCTACTTCCGGCCCGAGTTCATCAACCG
>CAMKYP010000441.1 GCA_946477505.1 uncultured Dechloromonas sp.
GGTTACTGAAGCCTTCAAGATCATGCTCAAGAACCCGAAGGTCAAGGGCATTCTGGTCAACATCTTCGGCGGCATCATGCGCTGCGACACCATCGCTACCGGCGTCGTCGCCGCGGCCAAGGAAACCCATCTGTCCGTGCCGCTGGTCGTCCGCATGAAGGGCACCAACGAAGACTTGGGCAAGCAGATCCTGAAGGATTCCGGTCTGCCCATCATCTCTGCCGATTCCATGGCCGAGGCCGCCACCAAGATCGTCGAAGCGGTCAAGTAAGGAGCTACCGAGAATGTCTATCCTGATCAACAAAGACACCAAGATCATCACCCAGGGCATCACCGGCAAGACCGGCCAGTTCCATACCGAAAAGTGTATCGAATACGCGAACGGCAAGAACTGCTTCGTCGCCGGCGTGAACCCGAAGAAGGCTGGCGAGAAGATTTTCGACGTGCCCATCTACGGTTCCGTCAAGGAAGCTGCCCAGCAGACCGGTGCCACCGTATCCGTCATCTACGTGCCGCCCCCGGGAGCCGCTGCCGCCATCTGGGAAGCCGTTGAAGCCGACCTCGACCTGGCCATCTGCATCACCGAAGGCATACCCGTCCGCGACATGCTGATGGTGCGCAACAAGATGAAGGAAAAGGAAGCCAAAGGCGGCAAGAAGACCCTGCTGCTCGGCCCGAACTGCCCCGGCCTGATCACCCCGGACGAAGTGAAGATCGGCATCATGCCGGGTCACATCCACAAGAAGGGCCGCATCGGCGTGGTTTCCCGCTCCGGCACGCTGACCTACGAAGCCGTCGGTCAATTGACCGAACTGGGCCTCGGCCAGTCCTCCGCTGTCGGCATCGGTGGCGACCCGATCAACGGCTTGAAGCACATCGACGTCATGAAGATGTTCAACGACGATCCGGACACCGACGCCGTCATCATGATCGGCGAAATCGGCGGTCCTGACGAAGCTGAAGCCGCTCAGTGGTGCAAGGCCAACATGAAGAAGCCGATCGTCGGTTTCATCGCCGGCGTTACCGCGCCGGCCGGCAAACGCATGGGCCACGCCGGCGCCCTGATCTCCGGCGGTGCCGACACCGCTGATGCCAAGCTCGCCATCATGGAAGAGTGCGGCTTCAAGGTCACGCGCAACCCGTCCGAAATGGCCAAGCTGCTCAAGGCCATGCTGTAAAATACGAGCCTAGCTCAACCCAGAAAGGCGGGCCTTGTGCCCGCTTTTTTATTTGCCTGACGTTTCATGGAAATCGACCTCTCTTCCGCCGCGTTTTGGATCGCCGTCGGCCAGATCATCCTGATCGATATCGTGCTGTCCGGCGACAACGCGGTCGTCATCGCGCTGGCCTGCCGTAACCTGTCGCCAGAGCAACGCAAGACGGGCATCTTCTGGGGCGTGGCGGGGGCTGTCGGGTTGCGCGTCGTGCTCACCGTGTTTGCCGCGCTGGTCATGAACTTGCCCTGGTTGAAATTTATCGGTGGGATGCTGCTGGTGTGGATTGCCGTGAAACTCATGCTGCCTGAAGACGAAGACGGTCACGATATCGAGCCGTCGGCGCATCTGTGGGGAGCGGTCAAGACCATCGTCGTCGCCGATTTCGTCATGAGTCTGGATAACGTCATCGGCGTGGCCGGCGCGGCACATGGCAATCTGGCTCTCCTGTTGTTCGGTCTGGCCGTGAGCATTCCGCTGATCGTCTGGTCCAGCCAGTTGATCATGCACTGGATGGAGCGCTTCCCTGTCATCGTCCTGCTCGGCGCGGGCCTGTTGGGCTATGTGGCCGGCCAGATGATCTTCAGCGATCCCGGCGTTCGCGCAGCGCTGCCGCCGTTGCCGGCATGGTCCGCCACGCTGGCCGGCGGGGTGGGTGCTTTGCTGGTCGTCGGGCTGGGACGCTGGCTCGAACGCCGGATTCTCGCCCGGCAGGATGTCACCATCGTTTAGGAAATTACGGTCATGGCCCTCTATCTCTCGGAAGACGATGTCAAGCAGTTGCTGACCATGGAATTGGCGATCGAAGGAGTAGAGTCTGCCCACCGCGATCTCTCCCTTGGCCTTGCCATCGATACGCCGCGCGTGCGCAGCCGATTGCCGCAAACCGCACTGCATATCCTTCAGGGCGCCTTACCCGCTCAAGGCGTGATTGGATACAAGGCCTATACCAGCAATCGTTCCGGTAACCGCTTTCATGTCCATCTTTTTGACGCCGGCAGCGGCGTGCTGCTGGCGGTCGTTTCAGCCGATTTCCTCGGCATGATGCGTACCGGTGCGGCGAGCGGTGTCGCTGCCCGCTGGCTGGCGCGCAAGGACGTTGTGGAGGCGGGGGTATTCGGTGCTGGCTGGCAGGCAGAAGGGCATGTGCGCGCGCTTTGCGCCGTCATGTCGTTGCAGCGCGTCAAGGTATTCAGCCGCAAGGCCGACAGGCTGGCGGCATTTTGCCATCGCATGAGCGAACAGACCGGCGTCGCTGTCGTCCCTGCCGGGAGTCCCGAAGAGGTTGTGCGGGGCAGCGGCCTCGTCGGAACGGTGACCACGGCCTCGGTGCCGCTATTCGATGCCGATTGGCTGGAGGCAGGAACGCACATCAATGCTGCTGGTTCGAATGCATTGATCCGGCAGGAGCTCTCCGAAGCGGTGGTGCGCCGTTGCGGACTGATTGCCGTCGATTCAGTACCCACCGCCTTGGCGGAGGCGGGCGATCTTTTTCCACTTCTTGAAAAGGGGCGGTTGCACGAACGGCAGTTGCTGGAGTTGGGGGATGTCATCACCGGCCGCCGTGCCGGTCGGGAGACGGGGGGGCAGATTACCTTGTTCGAATCGCAAGGCATGGCTATTCAGGATCTTGCGCTTGCTCTGCGGGTGCTCAGGCGTGCAGAGGAAAAAGGCCTTGGCGTACGCTTGCCTTATTGATTCGTTTGACCCTTCGGGCGTGAGCGTTGAAAATGCAGGAAGTTGCAGGTTGCACGCACTTCATGATGCGTGCTGGTGTCAGGGATACGACAATGATCGGCAAGTTGACCGGGATGGCATGCGGCGGAACGCGTTTCCGTAGATATTGGGTCGCGGGCGCCTGTTGCTCTCTTGCGTCGTCCCAGACCCGTTTTTCCGAAAGATTGCCCGGGTGATTGCCGAGAATTGCCTCGAAATCGCTATCAGCACCGATCCGGGGGTCATTCGCTCGCATAACGAGGATTCGGTTTTCGCAGACGCACGCCTCGGCTTGGCCATCCTCGCCGATGGCATGGGCGGGTACAACGCCGGTGAAGTGGCCAGCGGCATGGCGACGACCCGGCTGGCGGCCGACCTGGAGCGTGTCATCACCTCCTCCACCTTGCAGTCAGCCTTTCAGGCGGGCGATACGGCAACGATAGAGCGCCATCTGCTCAATGAAGTCAGTGCGGCGAACTTTGCCGTTTTCCATGCGGCAGCCAGTTCCTCGCGTTATACCGGCATGGGGACGACGCTGGTTCTCGCCTGGTTTCACAATAACTGGATG
>CAMKYP010000442.1 GCA_946477505.1 uncultured Dechloromonas sp.
ACGACCGCGCGACGGAGTTCGAAGCGCTGGGCGGCCGGCTGATCGACTTGCCGGCCCATGAGTGGAAAGGCTTGGCGGAAGCTGCCTGATCCAGAAAATCGCTGAAAGCCGGCCGGGGTATCTGCCCCGGCCCGGCCTTCAGCCATGCCATTATCACTATACCGAGGGCGCGCCACCCCGGCATCAGATCGGGTGGCAGCAGCCCCTCCACTGGCGCAGCAGGCCGGCGATCACGCTGAGTCGCTGCGTCGGCTTCGCTGCCGGTCTTGGTCTGATTCGTAGGAATCGTCGCCCCTCAAACGATGCCATTTCGATATGCCGAACAATCCTTCCTGCGGCGGCCATTCCCCAAGCAACAGCCTCTGTCGGACCTTACGTGTGGCAAAAGGATCGCCTTCCAGATTTTTGAACAAATGCCCCTGCCATAACACAATACCAATAACTATGCTGCTTTTTATTGCCGTAATCCAATCATCATGACGGGTCGCTCATAAAACATTCCACCTTCGATGCTCAGACACCCGTTTCAGCAGGACCAACTGGAGAATATGACCATGAGTCGCGTGACGCTTACCGATGTCGAATGGATCAACCTGAATGTGCTCGTCGTCATTCGCGCTGGTCTGCAGTATGACCCCGCCTCGACCTGCTGCAGGTACGGGCTCAATACGGCGCAAGCCGACCATCTTCGAGAACTGAGCCTCGACGAGTTGTGGTCCTTGGTAATCCACGTCGGCGACACGACCTTGTTCCCACCGCGCGCCGATCTGGTGACGTTGCTGAGCACGCCGCGAGTGTTGGCGGGTCCCATGGCGCTCGTCCATCCCCCCAAGCCGATGGAAAGCCTGCAGTAGGAACCACGACCGATGCCGACGCGCGGCGACCGGCACCTGCGCGCCATGCAACTGGCGAAGCAGTTGGCGGCGCTCGGCGCACGGCTGAAGACGATCCACCTCATCACCGGCATCCCGCCGCGCCAAGTGCGGAGTCTCTTCTTCCCCGATGCCCACACCATCCCGCGCGGACGCGCCCCCGACTCGGCCGAGTGGTACCACGGCGCCAACCTCATCCTGCGGACCGACGCCTGCCTAATTGGCGCCAGGTACCGCCAGTTGCGCAACCAGGGACTCGCCGCCGGCGAAGCCCTGATCTTTGCCTACCGCGCCTACCAGGCCGCCACGCTGCCGCCTTACCGCATCAGCCTGGACCGGGCCTTCAACCTCGTCTCCTATATCGACGGCATCTGGCTGGCCAACGCACCGGCGCTGTCCGTGCTGACCTGCCCCGGGTGTGGCTGCGAGTTCATTGCCGCGGTCGGCACCGTGGCGCACCCTGGCGAACCTTGCCCCTTCTGCAAGCTGCTGGAACGCTTTCACCTGGACCATCGCATCCAAGCGTGTTACCCGGCTCGCCCTGCACTCGACATGACCGAGCGCCAACTGGGCATGCTGGCGCTGTTTCACAAGTTAAGCCCTGAAGCCGAAGGCGATAGCCCGTCGGAATAGGTGACGTTTCGGCGGGACAGGCAAGGTAGCCAGCCCGAGAATGGCCACTGCGCATTCTCGTCGGAATCGCCGTACCGCCATGCCCGCCACGCCAACGCCTGTCACTTCATACCCCGCCTCCGACCCAGGGTTCGCCGCCGTGCCGGTCGAGGATCTGCTGGCCGGCGAAGCGGACCTAATCGCACGCATCAAGCTCTGTTACGGCATCGACCGGGACAGTTTCGAGCGCGATGTCCTAATGCTGGTGCGCCGCTATGCCGCCTGCGTACATCTGCTGCCAGCGACCGCCGACAACTACTTCAGCAAGCCCGGCGGGCTCTTGCGCCTCGGCCTGGAGACCGCGTTCTTCAGCCTGCAAGGCACCGACGCGCATATCTTCTCAGGGCGAATGAGCATCTCGGCACGCCGCCAACTGGAGCCGCGCTGGCGCCATGCGACCTTCATCGCTGGGCTGTGTTGCGAATTGCACCGGCTGATGAGCCATATCATCGTCACCGATGCCGCCGGCGAGGCGTGGCCGGCCTTCCTGCGGCCGCTGGCCGACTGGCTGGCAACCCGGGGCAGCGAGCGCTATTTCCTGCGCTGGCGGCCCCAAGCCGTCGAGGCGCGCGGCCTGGGCCTGTTCGCCCTGCCCCATGTGGTGCCGCCCGCGATGATGGCCGACCTCTCCGAGGGCAATGCGGTCATCGTGCCGCATCTGCTGGCCAGCATCGGCGGCATTCCGGTCTATCGCGACCACAACATCCTCGACGAACTCGTCCGCCGCTCGCTGGCGCTGGTCATCGACCGCAACCTGGTCGCCAGCGCCGACCGCTACGGTTCGCCGCAATACGGCTCGCACCTGGAGCGCTACCTGGTCGACGCCCTGCGGCGGCTCACCAGCGGCAACTCGGCCTGGGTCCCCAACCGCGAGAAGTCGCGCCTGTGGTTCGGACAGGACGGTCTGTTCCTGGTCTGGCCCGGCGCCGCCGAGGATGTCCACCAACTACTCGAAGCCGACCAACTGGCCGGCATCCCCAAGGCGCCCGAGACGATGCTGGAACTGCTGCTGGCCGCTGGCGTGTTCGAAGCGGCAGCAGCGGGCCGCGCGACTTGGTCCATCCAGCCGCCCGGCGCCAAGGCCCCGCTGGAAGCCGTCAAGCTCTCGGCCCCAGCCATTCTCCTCGCGGGAATCGATCCGCCCCCCGTCGCCCTGCCCCAGGCGCTGGAATTCAAGTCAGCGCGGGCGTCTACGCCAGTTGCGCCGCAGACGCCTCCATCAATGCCACCGCCGGCACCGGTGAAGAGCGGCACCCAGTTGTCGCTCATTCCGCCGCCCGAGCCGCCTGCCGAGAATGACGTCCGCGTGGGGCCGGTCGAGGAAACACCCGGATCACCTTCGCCGGAACCGGCGACGACACCGCCTTCGGCGTTATTCACCCTGCAAGCCCCGATGCGTCTGAACCCGGTGGTGCGGGACGCCCTGGCCGAGGCCGTTCGCACGCTCAACGATGGCATGGGTCCGCCCACCGTGTGCACCGTCGCCCAGGGGGTGTTCGTACCGCTGGAGGAATTCGGGCGGCGCGGCGTCCAGCCACCCCTCGCCATGCGTGCCCTCACCGAGGCGAACCTGCTGGTGAAACCAAACCGCAACGGCCCGCCGACGCTGTCGCGTGAATTCAACGGCAACCCCACCGTCGGCATCGTGCTCGACCCGCGCTGCGTGAGCGGACTCGATCTGGCGGGCTTTGCCGCGCCACCGGCGGAGGGAAGCTGAGATGCTGGTACGCCGCTACGAGATGCCCTGGCGCCGGGCCTATGAGGTCTATGCCGGCATCGCCTGGTGGCTGGCGCTGCTCTATTTCATTGGAGTCGGCGTGACCGGCGCCCTGCCCCGGCAATTGGCCCTGCCGCTTGCACTCGTCTGCTTCGCGATGGGCGTGCTGCGGGTGACCCAGGCGCTACGCACGCTGATCTTGCGGGCGTCGCTGCGCGGGCGCGGCATCGAGGTCG
>CAMKYP010000443.1 GCA_946477505.1 uncultured Dechloromonas sp.
GACAATGGATTTATTTTCGGCACGAGCATGTAACCAAATCGCCTCACATGAACATGGCTGGTGGCTGTAGCCTTTCTTACTCAGATAGTGAATATCTCGGCCCAGCAGGCATACGCCGGAAAGACGCTCCCCAAGCCAAAGAGGAGGAAGGAAGAAGTGAGGGCGGCTTTCCGGGCAGCGAAGTTCATTGCAAGACGAATACGATGTAGAGCGCGACGCCGGCCGCGAGGCCGACGCCAGCGGTTGCGACACGGCCCGCCTTTTTGGCGAAGGACACCAGGGCTTCACGGCGCTTGAAGAAGAAACGGACGGTCGCCTTGAAGTCGTCCGCCGCACGGTCGCCACGCCCGACCGCCTTGGCAACCGCGGAGAACGTGGAAAAACTCTTGGCGCGCAGGCTGTTGCCCTTGAGGTGCGCCTTCACACTGCGGCGGTCGCTGCCAGCGAAATCGGCCATGAACACAGAACTGCTATTACGGGTAGTCATTTGAGGTCTCCTTAATTGATGTCTACATCGTCCCTTTTATCAGGAGACCCCGGCCTTTCAAGCCCCCAAATGCAGGCTCAACTACCAAAGATGGCCGACAGGTCATCAGCCTGGAACTGGAGCACCTCGTCGGGACTTGAGGCGTCCGGTTGTTTTGAGGCGCTCGCCTTCTTCTCCGGGGTAGGGGAGGTGGGGGTTATCGGCGTCACCGCGACGGCCGGCATACCCGCCAGATTCCCGATGCCTGCACCGCGCTCGACCAACAGACCGAGATACAGCAGTTGTCGTACGCGGTCCCCTCGCGCATGCGGGTTCTCGATCCCTTGGAGAAACCCATACAGCGGCCCCCCATCCTGTTTGATGCGCAGGTTGAGATCGATGAAAGCGGCCTCGCCGCTTCCCGGTTTCTTCCTGGCCATGGCTTACCCCCGCTTGAACATCTGGTCGGCGAACTGCTGGCCAGCCCGTTGGAACCCCCGGACGTTGGCAAAGACCGGATCGCTGGTCGTGATGATTTCGTGCTTGGGAAATTTGTCGGCCAGTACATCCTTGAAAAACTCGGCGCCGCCACCGGCGAGGATAATGTTGGAAATGTCGAGGGCGGAGCCGACCTTGTTGACCAGGACTGACACGAACTGCTCGGCCTTGGCCTTGCCGATCTTGAGGTGTTCGGTAATGTCGAACGGCTTGCCGTAAAAGGTGGGGTCGATGCCCGTGCGGATGGACTCTTCGAGCATGGAGAGGTCGCTAATCTGTTCGCCAATCTCGGAGCCGATCGCCTCGGCCATGGAACGCAGGACCGCCGACATGCCGCCGTTGTGCGCGCCCGAGCGTGCATTGACCATCTTCACACCATCGGCCACCAGCCAATCCAGGGTGTAATAGCCAATGTCGATGAGCAGGTTCATCTGGCTCCGCATGCGGTCGTAGGTGCGGGTCTTGGTCGCATAGTCGAAGAAGGCGCCAATCGGCTGGGGGATCACCCGGCAGTTGCTTACCTCGACCTCACGCTGAGAGAGGGAGCCATCCTTCTCGCGCACCGGCACCAGGTGCTTGCCGATGACGCGATCTGCCAACTGCTGGTTGTACTTCTCGAAGGTATTGACCGGCAGGCCCAGCACCAGCAGATCGATCTTCGATTGCCCCATGTAATAGAAAGCGCCGCGAATCAGCGCCATGTGCGCAGCAGTCATGGAGTAGTCGGGGTCGAGCACCCGGCCGTGGCTTGCGTCCTGGGCGAGCCGCGCATCCTTGCCGACCTCGTACTTGACGCCTTCGACCTCGACGACAACGGTGTTTCGCCGTTGCATCAGACCGGCTGCCAGATCGGGGCCAGTGCTGGCCTGGGGCGCGAGGGAGGGGAACAGACCGCACTGAATGTCGCTTCCCGTGACCAGCGTGGTGAACTTGGTGTTGCCATAACCGACATCGATGGCGCGTACGACAGGGCTCATATCAATCCTTTAGAGGGGTAGTTGTGAAGACCCACGCAAGATAGCGATCGGCCAGCGCCCAAGCCATGAACTAAAACGGGGGGAAGGGGGGGATGAAGTGCACATATCCCGGATATATCCCGGAAGGTTCCGAACGCATGCAGAGCTGCGACACGCCAGCCCGCCGCAAATCGTCAAACATCGGCGAACATTCCCGGAAGTCTGACAACGCGCCACCGGGGCTTCGCTGCACGCGGGATTCAATCGTCAAGGATGGCCGATATATCGGGTAAGGATGACGATTCTCGGGAAGAGCACCTGTGAGACCTTGGGAGCGTTGTCAAACTTCCCGGAAGGTTCGGGTAAGGTTGGCACGCTCTTGATCGCAGCCTCTCGTGCCTGAGATCGCGCCTCATGCCTGCGCCGGGACATTCCTGCCTTATTGTCGTCGCCCCAGAGCCATAAAACACCGTATTGCCTTCCGTATTTCAGCACCCAAAGCCGCCAAGAACAGCCCAAAAAATTGTTCGATTTCGGAAATAGGACGGATAGAGAGGACACCTGAAACGGCGAAACGGAGAACGGTGGGCTTAAATATCGGACAGAGATTCAGTAGGTAGAACAGAATCCGACGCGAAGAAAGTTGACACGGATTTCGACGGCCGATTAGGATGGGGGCTGCAAAAGGGTAGTGACCCACACTCGATCAGCTGGAGTCGGTAGCAGGTCTAGCACTCAAACACCGCAATGCGCGGGGCCAGATACAGCTTCTGGCGATAAACAGGTAGGACCCCTGCTTTGTCAGGGAAGAAGTACAGGCGCGGCGTTGAGCTGTGCAGCATTCATTCAGCGGAGCAATCCGCCCCCCGTAGAGTCAAGCGTAGCCATAGTGCCGTCTTGTCGTGTCGGGGTCTCTCCCTGCCAATCTCTGGCAAGGAAATCTGCATTACCCAAATCTCTGAACCAAGCCAGACCGACGGTCCCTTGTGGCGCATTCGTGCGCTAGACATTGGACGCTGCGCCCTCGCGACTTCCTTGTAGAAGTCGGTCGGACAGAACAGGTCACCCTTTACCCCATGGTCGCAGTGGGGAAGGCTATTGCGGGGCTTGGTTAAATTATTTTTGTTACCGGAGCAAAACCGGAACCCCCCCCTTGGACGCGCCACTCACAACCGAGTGCCGTGATCTGGGTGCTACCAGGAGGTAGCGCTGGACTGGACGGAAACGGAAGGTCAAGCGGGCCGCACGATACTTACGACACGCGTCGCCAAAAACAGGCCGGGTAGGCCGCAGCCCCTTGTGAGCAGACACAAGCGAGAGGAAACGTACCCAAGGATGCAGCACAGGACAACCAGGCAGGATCGCAGTACAGGCAGGAAAGGCAGAAAAGATGGACGAGATGGAAGACAACGAGAAGGCAGTAGAAGGCGCGTTGAGCACAAAGGACTTGCAACGCCCCCTCCCTGAAAAGTTCTACACGGAACTCATGGAGCTGATCCGTGCCAACGGACGGGAAGCTATTCGCCAGAACAAGATCGTCTCCCATGAGACCTCCGACAACCGGCGCGACCTG
>CAMKYP010000444.1 GCA_946477505.1 uncultured Dechloromonas sp.
AAGGTGGATGCATTGATCGGCCCGACCACGACGCCGGCCGCGCTGGCCATACTCGATTTCGTCGCCGAGTCGAAGGTGCCGCTGGTGACTACGGTTGGCTCCTCGGCAATCATTCTGCCGCTCGACGACAAGAAACGCTGGGTATTCAAGACGACGCAAAACGACGACCTGATCGCCGCAGCGCTGATCGAGCACATGACGGCTGTCGGCGTGAAGACGTTGGGCTTCATCGGTTTCAACGATCCATACGGCGAGAACTGGTTCAAGGTATTCAGCGCCATGGCCGAAAAAGCCGGCCTGAAGATGGTAGCCAGCGAACGCTACAACCGGACCGATCAATCGGTGACCGGACAGGCGCTCAAGATCATCACCGCCAAACCGGATGCGGTGCTGGTTGCCGCCACCGGCGGCCCGGCTGTGCTGCCGCAGACCAGCTTGCAGGAGAAGGGTTACAAGGGCCGCATCTACCAGACCCATGGCGTGGCGACCAATGACTTCATTCGTATCGGCGGCAAGGCCGTGGAAGGCACGCTGATGGCCGGCGGCCCGATGCTGGTGGCGGCCGACCTGGCCAGCGGCAATCCAATCAAGGCGGTTGCCCAGGGCTACATCAAGGCCTACGAAGGCAAGTATGGCCCCGGCACGATGTCCACTTTCGGCGCCAATACCTACGATGCCGGCCTGCTGCTGCAGAAAGCCATCCCGACGGCGCTGAAGAAGACCAAGCCGGGCACGCTCGAATTCCGCGAAGCCCTGCGCGATGCACTGGAACAATCAAAGGAAGTCGTCGGCGCCCAGGGCGTCTTCAACATGAATGCGCAGAACCACAACGGCATGGACCAACGGGCCCGCGTGATGATGACAGTGAAGGACGGACGCTGGATGCTGCTCAAGGACTAAAAATCCTTGCGCCGCAAGCGTTTTGCAAAATTCGTCAAATAGACAAATAACCGGCATCATTTGCCGGTTATTTTTTTTATTGCATTTTTGTCACAAACAATTACAATAAACAACAATTTTGGCAAACCCGTGCGAAAGCCGGGGACGCAAAGCCACCGGGCTGACGGATGCTCACGACGTGAATATCCAAGCTAGCGGGGTTGCCGGGTAGCAATTCTCCGCTGCCTGACCGTCTCCCGATTTGCGCCCATCGACAATCAGGAGACCGCAATGAACGCTCAACGCCTGCAGCACCCTCTGCCTCTCAAGCAGTGCTCCTATGCCGTATTGCTGGCGATGGCCTGCTTTACCTGCGCCAAGCAGGCTCACGCACAAACCTATGCTCCCTGGCTGCGCCAGATCGGCATCACCAACACCATCGAATCGGCCGCAAAATGGGGACAGGGGCAGTTGCTGGGCGTCGTAGACACCGGCATCAATGCCACTCACCCGCAGTTCGCCGCAGGTCAAGTGTCGCAGGCGCTGAGCTCCTGTGCCGCAGTCTCCTTCCGCTGCTCCAACGGCTTTGCCGACGATAACGGCCACGGCACGGCGGTTGCCAGCATCGCCGCCGGCAATCGGACATCACAATTCAGCACGGTCACGGCGGGCGGCTACACCACGGTCGCCGGCAACTTCATCGGCGTTGCACCGGCAGCCAACATCTTCTCGGAAAAGGTTCTGAATGCAGCCGGCTCCGGCTATTCGACCGATGTCGCCAATGGCATCAAGAAGGCTGCCGACGCGGGCGCCGGGGTGATCAACGTCTCGATCACTTACGGCAACGATGCCAACACCGTCGCCGCCATCAACTACGCGGCGTCCAAGGGCGCGTTCATCGTCTGGGCCGGCGGCAACAGCGCCCAGAACCTCTTGAGCAACCTCAGTACCAGCGGACTGACCGCCGCTGCCATCCAGCGCCTGATCTTTGCCGGTTCGGTCAACAGCGCCAATGTTGCCTCCAGCTTCACCAACAAGCCGGGCACCGGCAACCTGGTCAGCACGACGGGGACGGCCACCAGCTACGCCGCACGCTGGATCATGGCGCCGGGCGAATCGATCATCGCCCCCTACACGCTCGCCGGCAACAGCGCCTATTCCCTGTGGTCGGGCACCTCGATGGCCGCCCCCATCGTCAGCGGCTCGCTGATGCTGCTGCAGAATGCCTGGCCCATCCTGAAGACCAACGGCACGACCGCCAGCCTGCTGCTGGCGACGGCTAGCGACCTGGGCACCAAGGGAACGGACAGCACCTACGGTAGCGGCCTGGTCAACCTACAGGCCGCCTTCAACCCCTATGGCGCCCTGACGGTGACCAAGGCCAACGGACAGACCATCGCCGTCAGTTCGCTGACCGGCAGCCTGCTCTCCAGCGGCGCCCTCGGCAGCCTGAGTACCATCCAGTCGAAGCTGGCCAATTACACGGCTTTCGACAGCTACGCCCGTAATTTCAGCGTCAATCTTTCCGGCTTGATCAAGACACCGAGCAGCCCGGCCACGACCAATCCGCTGCCGACCAACACTTACGCCGGACCGAAGGTCATGAAATACGCTGGCGGCGAACTGGCCTTCTCGCTGGAAAGCACCACCAATCCGCTCCAGCATCTGGGTCAATTCGGCTACAACGCCGAGGCAGTCCGGCCGACGATGGTCGGCTACACCCTATTCACCAGCCAGGCCGGTACCGTCTCCGGATTCGGTTACGGAGTCTCATCGTCCTATCCGTTCGCCAAGGCGCTGTACAACGACGACATGATCGCCCGCCAGATGAGCGATTTCGACGCCAGCAACGCCGGCGCGCTGGCCCAGGGCGGCTACCAGATGAGCTACGGCCTCAGCGTCACCCCGGCCTTGCGCGTCGCCGCCTCCTATACCGCGACGCCGGAAACGACGATCATGGCGCCCGCCGCGCCCCAAAACAGCCAGGTGAAGTTCGGCATAGCCTACCGCTTCAACGAAGAATTCACCGGCGGCATCACCTACGGCAACGTGGCCGAGCGCAGTTCCCTGCTCGGTGCGGCCTACAGCAGCGGCAGCATCCTGTCGCTGGGGCAGAACAACACCGAAGTCGTCGGCTTCTCGCTCGGCTATCGCCTGGATCGCGACAGCAGCCTGCTCTTCAACAGCGAGTTCGCACACACCAGGGCCGGCCAGGGCGATCAGGGGAGCCTCTTCGCGGCAACCAGCAGCCTGCAGTCCCGCTCCTGGAGCGTCACCTATCTGCAGCAGAACATCTGGAAGGCCAACGACCACTTCGCTGCCTCGATCAAGCAGCCGCTGCGCCTGAGTTCAGGCAGCGCCGCCATCGTCACGGCCAGCGTCGACGAACAGGGCTACGCGGTATACGACAAGAGCTGGAGCAGCCTCGTGCCGGACGGCCGGGAAATCGACATGACCCTGACCTACCGCGTCCCGACCAACAAGACCGACTTCCTCAGCGTGCAGGCCGCCTATCTGAAGGATGCGCTGAACATGGCCGGCTACAACGTCACTCGCCTCGGCCTGCTGTGGAACAAGAGCTTCTGACGTGAGCCTTTGGAGGCGCCTCCACTT
>CAMKYP010000445.1 GCA_946477505.1 uncultured Dechloromonas sp.
ATCGCGCAGGAGGAGGCCCAGGCCCGACAGAAGGCGACGGAAGCGACGCAGCGAGCTGAGGTCCTGCACCAGCAGGAAATCCGGCGCCAAGCCGATGAGGAGGCCCTAGCGGCGTTCCGTGGCCGGCTCCGGCCTGGTGACCGGGTGGCTGCGATGTGGCGGGATGGCCGCAACCTGCTGGTCGGAATGGTCGTCGAAATGAAGCCGCCGTTGGCATATGTGCAGTGGGAGAACGCAACACCCGCTATGCAGTGGGTCCGCCTGGAAAATCTGCTGCCGCCCAGGTAGAACCTGAAACCTACGGTGCAGTCAGACGAGAGCCGAGTCGGCTGACCATTCTGGCCTTAAACTTGGCCAACTTGGTTCAATCGGTGATTGGCGCCGCGACAACAGCAATCGGTTGCCTTGCAGTTCGAGGACAAGGCTATCCGGCCGACCGCCCAAGGCCTTAAGCATGGCGGGCGGAATGACGATCCTTCCTCCGGGGCGGATGCGCGATTGGAATCGTTTGCTCAAGGAGCGGTGGCACAACATTTGGCGTTATTCGCGAGGGACGTGAATGGACATTATTACAGAGGTAAGGCGGTATTTCCGGCCGCTGACCATCCACCCGTGGCGTGCCGCGTGGCGAGTTCGACACCGTGGCCCGCTGGTCGCTTGCTCGACTTGGCTAACCGACCTCATCGAGGTAGGCAACAGGGGAAGATGAACAATAGTGTCGACCTACAACTTTTCGTAGCCATCTAGTCCGCCGACACCAGGTGCTTCGAGCATTTCCCAGAGGTGGTCACCGACTGGCAATAAGTTGTAGGCCTGCACCAAGACCGCACTTGCATTGTTCTCACAACTGGATAACATACGAAATCGGTTGTCCGACACCAGCCAGTGCGCGTCGCAATTGCGATAGGGCGAATCAGGACACATCCTCTGCTACATCATCATTTTTCCATTGAGCGTTGCTCTGGAATGCGCACACCAGGATTCATAGCGCTCGGACTTGGAGAAAATGATGACTGTTAACACCTCTTCCTTCCCCGAAGATTCCAGCAATTTCTATAGCTTCGGCGCCCGCCGCATTGGCCGATATCTTGCCAAGCTTGGCATGCCAATTCCCGACGAAGATGCCGTGCGTAAGGAACTGCTCAACCGCTTTGAAGGAGTGGACTACTTAGCCGCCAAGCGGCTGCTTGAGAAAGAAGATTCCGCTGATTGGCACACTGTTGTCGCCGGCGAAGTGGATAGTGACCTTTCAGGTTTTTCGGTCCAAGCCGCACGTACCTTCGTTGACGGACTGGCCGCCGTTCTAGACATATGCGACCGCGAGCGCATCTTCCCCTCTGCAATTGACCGGCTTTCTGATGGAATCCGCTTACGGGTGCACGACAAGACGTTTGCCGAAATCCGGCGGATGTGTTTTGAGCCCTACCAGCCCAGACATCGCGAACGTGTCCACAGTGCCTTGAAAGGCATCCGTACCCGCGGCGAGAACGAACGGATGGTAGCCAGGCTCCGATCACTACCGGGATTTGCTTCCATCAACATTGAACTCGACCAGGATAGTTGCACTGAACCTTACGGGTTCCTGCTTGTTCCGTTCCCAGCCAACTGGGCAACGGCCATGATGTCGGCGATGGTGTCACTTGGCCTCCCGGTGAAGCGCCATGTCGCCCAGGAACTCGTGGCGCAACTGTTCGGCGCCAGCAACTGGCAACACCTGGTCGCCAATGATGGCGAGGCACGGGTCTGGGCGACGCCGTTTGCGGTAGCGAAAAGCGAGACCGATACCACTAGCTGGCGCTATTACCGGACTGTGGGCGAAAGTGTCTGGGCCTTCGGAAAGACGCTGGAATCCTGGAATGGCAAGCCATTGCTGATCGACAGCTGTAGAAGTGCCACATTGTCGGATGGTTTATACGTTGCCACAGCCTTAGTCGAGAGCCCCAGAGATCATGATCGCGAAGGCTTACCCTTCTCTACGCCAGTCGACATTATCGACCCAGAGGATTCCGACGATTACTATCCGCTGGCCAGACAGGCCGCGGCACTGCTGAATTCGGGCGGTGATCCCATGGCGGCACTCGGCTGGAGCGGCGATTTCAGCCGGAACATGCTCTCGGCGAACGTCCGTCTTGGATCGACTGGCGACAGGACGTTGCAACTCGGTGCTTGGTGGCTACGCGTGTTCGACGCTCACCAGAGAGCATATCTTTCACTCGAGCAATTTGACGCTGACGGCACGCGTATGAAGGCAGACAGTATCCCGCTTTACAAAACTACTCTGCGCCACGATGCCGAGAACAACATTCTCACAGTGCTTGGCGACTATGACCGAGAGGATGTTGCGACAATCCCGAATGTTTCGACTGAACAGATCGAACAGCTCCGACTAATGGTCAGTGAGCCAGCCGACAACCCATCGGCACCGGCCTATTGGGGACAAGGCGATATTCGGGGAGAATGGCCGCCACTGCCTAACTGAAGCCGCTGCGGTGCGAAAACCGGCCAATGCACCAATAGCCTAATGAGGATCCCAGCCCCGTTTGCCATTCTGCCTATCCGACGCAGACGGGGCTTGGCATTCCTCCACCAACCTCTGATAAACTTAGTCGGGTGAAAAAGCTGCTCGTGTTTCTTCTCGTGGTCATATTACCCTTCCAGTTCGCTTGGGCTGGGGTGGGTGTGTATTGCCAACACGAGACAGGCCAAGCCGCGCAGCACTTCGGCCACCACGATCACCAGCACAAAGCGCTTGGAGATCAGGGCAAGAGCGAGTCGGGCAAGGTTAACCCGAGCGCCGACAATGATTGCAGTTCCCATCTAAATGGCCACAACTGCTTTCTCAGTAGTCTGGAAGCTTTAGTCGTAGCTCCAATTGTGGTGTTCGACGGCTTCAGCCCGCATTACTTCGCATCGCATATCCCCGACGGGCCCGAGCGCCCTGATAGACAGCTCGCCGCGTAAGCCCGGCGAGACATCCCCCTTTTTTCTGCGGCTGACGTAGCCGCCTTTTCGGTCTCGCCGGATTGTCCTGTTCATTTAGGAGAATTCGATGCGTAGACCACGCACATCCCTGATCGGGCTGCTGGGGTTGGCAGCCACCATTTTCAACCCCTTGGTTTCCCCTGCACTGGCGCAGTCTTCAACGGCGCCGGGCAACGTCAACTCGGCAGCCCTCCTGCCGAATCCACAGACCGGCAAACTCGAGCCGATCGGGCCGCTGGGCCTGGCCGCCGCGATCGATCTCGCCCTGTCGGCCAACCCTACGTTGGCCGCTGCCGCGCGCGAATTGCAGGCCGTCGAGGGGGCCGTCATCCAGGCCGGCGTACGTCCCAACCCCGAAATTGCGACTCTGGTCGAGGACACCCAGAACAAGGCCACCCGCACGACGACCTTGCAGATCAATCAGGCCATCGAACTGGGCGGCAAGCGGGCCGCCCGTATCGAGTCGGCTGAACGCGGGCGTGACGTAGCC
>CAMKYP010000446.1 GCA_946477505.1 uncultured Dechloromonas sp.
AGACGATGCAGATCGGTAATCGCTTCCCGCGAGCTTTCCTTGATGGTGTCGGCCACAGCGAAGATGGCCAGGACCCGATCCTCGGTAGCCAGCAGGGTCGCAGTTCGCCCCTGATTTTCATGAACGCTGAGATGTGCCTCGATCTCGGGGCTGCACAATCCGCGATCCTCAATCAACCGATGGTTGCCTAGTATCAAGGTATGTCCATCCAGGCGCGCTTCGATGCCGCGCCCCGGAAGCGCGGTGAAGTCGGTGAGAACGTTTTCCGGGAGATTCAGTCCCTTGGCAATTGCTTTCGAAACGGGGTGGTCTGAATGGCCGGCCAGGCTGGCGGCCCAGGAAAGAACCTTTGCTTCTGAATCGGAGGGGGACAGCACCTCTGTGGCTACCAGTCGAGGCTTGCCTTCCGTGATGGTGCCGGTCTTGTCGAGAGCAATAGCACGTAGTTTTCGAGCTTCCTCAAGATAAACCCCGCCCTTGATCAGGATACCGCGGCGGGCGGCCGCGCCCAGCCCGCTGACCACCGTGACCGGCGTGGCGATGACCAACGCGCAGGGACAGGCGATCACCAGGAGAACCAGCGCCTTGTAGAGTGCCTGTGTCCACGTCCAGTCGAACAGCCAGGGACCACCGACAGCCACTATCACGGCAATCGCAAAAACTGCCGGCGTGTAGATGGCTGCAAAGCGGTCTACGAAACGCTGCGTGGGCGCTCGCGTGCCTTGGGCTGCCTCCACGGCATGAATGATGCGGGCCAGGGTCGTATTGTTGGCGGCAGCCGTCACCTCGAATTCCAGCGTGCCGGTCTCGTTGATGGTGCCGGCGAAAACAGGATCGCCGGTCATCTTGTCGACCGGAATGCTCTCACCGGTGACTGGCGCTTGATTGACCGCGCTGCTGCCCGATACCACCCGCCCATCCAAAGGGATGCGAGCACCGGGTTTGACCCGAGCCAGTGCACCGATGGCAACCTTGTCGGCCGGTGTCTCCAGCCAGGTGCCATCGCTCTGACGAATCTCTGCGGTTTCCGGGGTCAAGGCAAGCAGCCCCTTGATGGCGTTGCGTGCCCGGTCGACGGACCGGGCTTCGATCAGTTCGGCAATGGCGTAGAGCGCCATGACCATGGCAGCCTCCGGCCATTGACCGATCAGGAAAGCCCCGGTTACGGCGACGCCCATCAGGGCATTCATGTTCAACTGGCCGCGCCGCAATGCTGCGAGTCCCTTGCGATAGGTGGAGAATCCGGAGAAAGCGATGGCAGCCGCTGCCAACGCCATGCCCAGCCCCTTGAACGGCAGGGTATCGGGCGCGAAGAAATCCAGTGCTTCGGCCCCAATGGCCAATGCCAGGGCGATCAATGCCTTACTGATCTCGCTGAGACCTGATGGGGTTTCGGTTTTCTCATGCTCGATGGGCCGCACTTCGAAACCGAGCTGGCGGACGGCCTGTAGCGCGCTTTCCTGGGCAGACTGCTCGCCGTCGATGGTCAGGGTCCGGGACGCCAGTTCGAAGCGTAGTGACCGAATCCCCTCGATGCCAGCGAGCACCTTGCGAATATCGTTTTCTTCGCTCGGGCAGTCCATGGCGGGAATCCGGAAAACGTTCGAATTCCCTGGGGAGCCAGGTACGGCGACACGCGGCGCATCCTGAATGGAGGTATCAGTCGCGCAGCCACCTGAACACGCGCAACGCTCAGGCTCATTGGATCGGTGCTTCTCGGCAAGGGGGGGCATGGCAATCTCCTGTTCGTTGATGCCATTAAAAACCCTTGAGTCGCTACAAGGTCAAGCGGCTACAATGAAAATATTCAAGGAGAAAAGCATGTTGGAGTTCCTGAAGATATTGGGTCTCTTCATCGTCACCGCGCTGGCCGAAATCATCGGTTGCTATTTGCCCTGGCTGGTGCTGACGCAGGGTCGCCCGCGCTGGCTACTGATCCCGGCTGCCGTGTCACTGGCACTGTTTGCCTGGCTGCTTACGTTGCATCCGGGCGCCGCCGGTCGTATCTACGCTGCTTATGGCGGTGTCTATGTTGCGATCGCTTTGTTGTGGCTATGGCAGGTAGATGGAATTCCCCTGACCCGTTGGGATTTGCTGGGCAGTGCCGTATGTCTCGGTGGCATGGCCATCATCGCGTTGCAGCCTGGACGGACGTGATGAGCGAACCAGGGAGACAGAAATGAAAATCGGCGAACTGGCGCGTTTGGCGGGAAGTAATGTGGAAACGATCCGCTACTACGAGCGGGAAGGACTGTTGCCGAAACCTGGGCGGAGCGAGGGAAATTACCGCATCTATGGGCCAATGCACCTGGAGCGACTGACCTTCATTCGGCACTGTCGTAGCTTGGACATGACACTCGACGAGATTCGGACGCTATTGCGCTTCAAGGAATCGCCGGAGGAAAACTGCGGGGAGGTCAACCGCTTGCTGGATGAACACATCGGGCATGTCGTCCGTCGCATCGGTGAACTCCAAGCGCTGGAGAAACAACTTCTTGAGTTGCGCGGTCGTTGTCCTGATGACCGTCGAGCCTCGACTTGCGGGATTCTTGAAGGCTTGTCGCAGTCGGGCATCAACGACAAGCCGATGGAAAATCACATCCCAGGCGTGCACGGCAGCGCATTAAAATCCCCCAAAGAACCAGAATGAGCCAGGTCGATCTCTACCTCGATGCGGCCGAACGGGCCAACACCCGACGCAGCTATGCGTCAGCCATCCAGCACTTCGAGATCGAGTGGGGAGGCTTGTTGCCGGCAACCATCGATTCAATTGCCCGCTACCTGGCTGCCTACGCCGAATCCTTGTCGCTGAACACCCTCAAGCACCGCCTCGCCGCGCTGTCGCGCTGGCACCAGGATCATGGTTTTCCGGACCCGACGAAAGCCCCGAAGATCCGGCAATTGTTGAAAGGTATCCGAACCCTGCATCCGGCCCAGGAAAAGCGGGCCAAGCCGCTGGAACTGGAAATCCTGCGTGGTGTTGCCGACTGGCTGACGTCGGCCACGGCCGCAGCGGTTAGCCGGGGAGATTCGGCCAATGCCCTGCGGCATACCCGCGATCGAGCCCTGGTTCTCCTCGGTTTCTGGCGCGGGTTCCGCTCCGACGAACTGGCTAACCTACGCATCGAGTTCATCGAGATCAAGCCCGGCGAGGGTCTGACCTGTTTCTTGCCCCGCAGCAAGGGGGATCGCAACCTGGAAGGCCGAAGTTACACCTGCCCGGCGCTGTCCCGGCTGTGCCCGGTCGAGGCAGTCGAAGATTGGCTGGCCTTGTCCAAACTGACGGCGGGTCCGCTATTCCGCAAGATCGACCGCTGGGGACATTTGTCCGAGGCTGAACTGACCCCGAGCAGCATCATTCCCATGCTGCGAAAGTTGCTGAGCCAGGCTGGCGTGGCCGACGCCGAGGCTTTCAGCAGTCACTCGCTACGCCGTGGGTTCGCCCAGTGGGCG
>CAMKYP010000447.1 GCA_946477505.1 uncultured Dechloromonas sp.
TTCGGGTAAAATTGCCTTTTTATTCAAGCGGCACCCGCCGCGCCTGGCCCGGAACGACCATGACCCAGAATACTTCCCTTTCCTACCGTGATGCCGGCGTCGATATCGATGCCGGTGACGCCCTTGTCGACCGTATCAAGCCGCTGGCCAAGAAGACCCTGCGTGACGGCGTGCTGGGCGGTATCGGCGGCTTCGGCGCGCTGTTCGAAGTGCCCAAGCGCTACAAGGAGCCGGTGCTGGTCTCCGGCACTGACGGCGTCGGCACCAAGCTCAAGCTGGCCTTCGAGCTGAACCGCCACGACACGGTCGGCCAGGATCTGGTCGCCATGAGCGTCAACGACATCCTGGTGCTCGGTGCCGAGTCGCTGTTCTTCCTCGATTACTTCGCCTGCGGCAAGCTCGATGTCGATACCGCCGCTGCGGTTGTCGGCGGCATCGCCAAGGGTTGCGAACTGGCCGGCTGCGCGTTGATCGGCGGCGAAACGGCCGAAATGCCGGGCATGTACCCGGCCGGCGAATACGACCTGGCCGGTTTCGCCGTCGGTGTCGTCGAGAAGTCCAAGGCCATCGACGGCAAGAGCATTCAGCCGGGCGACGTCGTCCTCGGCCTGGCCTCTTCCGGCGCACACTCCAACGGCTACTCGCTGGTGCGCAAGATCATCGAACGCTCCAATCCGGACATGAACGCCCCGTTCGACGGCGAGCGTACCCTGGCCGACGTGGTCATGGCGCCGACCCGCATCTACGTCAAGCAGGTGCTGGCGACCATGGAAAAGGTCACGATCAAGGGCATGGCCCACATCACCGGTGGCGGCCTGCTCGAAAACGTGCCGCGCGTCCTGCCGGAAAACACCGTTGCCGAGATCCAGAAGGCTGCCTGGCCGCGTCCGAAGCTGTTCGACTGGATGCAGCAGGAAGGCAACGTCGCCGAGAAGGAAATGCACCGTACCTTCAATTGCGGCATCGGTCTGGTCATCGTCGTTGCGGCAGCCGATGCCGACGCCGCCATGGCCGAGCTGAAGGCGCAGGGCGAAGCGGTTTACAGCATCGGCGTCATTCGGGCCCGCCAGGGTGACGAAGCGCAGACCGTGGTGGTCTAGGACGCGCTGACAGCGCGATTCCGGCGTTGTTGCACCGCCTTGCTGTACTGTCTTCGGCGGCGCGCCTGACCGGAAGCGCTACGCTTCGCGCTGTCATCGCTTTCCGTATCGCACGGTGGGCTGCGGCTTTCGTCTGTAGCCTGCTGTTATGCCAAGCCCCGTCGCCTGTCTGGGCGGCGGGCAAGAATGTATCGGCAAAACCGGCTGCAGCCCGGCAGGCCAAGAAGGCGATAGGCAAACCGGCTGCCTTGCCGGCCAGCGATTTCGGACCGGCCGACATTCTCGATGACGAAGGCCCGGGCCTGCGCGGCCAGGCCAGCTTTTATGGCAAGGCTTTTCAGGGGCGCCGGACCTCGACGGGGGAGCGTTTCGACCGCCGGGAATTTACGGCTGCCAGTAATCGTTTTCCCCTTGGCTCTCGGGTTGCCGTGCGTCGGGTCGACAACGATCGTTGCGCCATCGTCAAGATCAACGACCGCATGCATGCCCGTCATAGCAAGCGGGTCATCGATGTATCGCACGGCGTAGCGGAATATCTGGGAATGCTGCGTGCCGGCGTCGTTTTCGTACGGGTTGCTCCGGTCAGGCGTGATGGCTTGTTGCCGGAAAATGCCTGTCGCTCGGCTTTCGAAGCCGATATCCCTTGCACCGACTGCGGCGAACCGGCGCAACGCCTGCTGGATTTTTCCCTGTTCTCGTCCCACTGATCGTCTGGCCGGCATTTTCGAATTGCATATTTCAATTGTGGCAAATGCGCCATAATGATGTTCGACTATGAGGAGGGCGAGATGAATACCGATTTGCGCGTATTTGTTGTCGACGACGACCCCTTGATGTTGGAGGTATTGAGTTCGACGCTGGATGGCGTTTGCCAGGTGCAGACTTTCGCGTCAGCGGCAGCTTGCCTTGACGCATTGTCGGTGTCGCGGCCGGATCTTTTCCTGCTTGATGTGACGATGCCGGTGATGGACGGTTTTGCCTTGTGCCGTCGCCTGAAGGACGACTGGGACACGCAGGATATTCCGGTTGTCTTCGTTTCGGCGAGTGATGACCTGGAAACACGCTTGCTCGGCTACGAAGCTGGCGGTGAGGATTTTATCCAGAAGCCCTTCGAACCGGCCGAATTGCTGAGTAAACTCCATGTGGCAGCCCGGATTCTTGCCGAGAAAAAGGTGCTGCGCGAGCAGGCAGGGTATGCCCAGCGCACGGCGATGACGGCCATGGTCAGCATGGGCGAACTGGGGGTCGTGCTGCAGTTTCTGAGCAAGTCGTTCGCCTGTGATTCGCTGGAGGAACTGGCGCTCGCCTTGCTCGGGGCGATGCGCCAGTACGACCTGCAATCGGCACTCCAGATGCGTATGGGCGATGAGGTGCTGACGCTCAGCGCCAACGGGCGCAACCTACCGCTGGAGGTTTCGGTACTCAACCATATCCGGGACAGCGGGCGAATTTTCCAGTTCAAGTCACGCTGTGTATTCAACTATGGCGGCGTGACCTTGCTGGTTAACAACATGCCGATGGATGATCCGGATCGCTGTGGCCGTATCCGGGACAACGGGGCCTTGCTGGCGGAGGGCGCCGATGCCCGGTTGAGAGCCATCGAGACCGAGGTGCTTGCCAGCCGGCGGCGGGCCGGCATCGAGGATGCACTGCCGAGGCTGTATGCTACGCTGGATGGTGTGCAGAACAATTACCGGCGCAATTGTTTTGAACTGACCCAGGTGATGATCGAGTTTCAGGAGACACTGACCAAGGCGTTCATTCATCTCGGCCTGTTGGAGCGCCAGGAAGAAATGATCAGTGCCATGGCCAACGAGTTCATGCTGCGTGTCGTGGGAACGCAGGATGCCTCGCTGGAAATCGTCGGTCAGCTTGAAGCCTTGGCCGACGACCTGAAGATCCTTCTCAGGAACTGAGGAAGTCGTCGGTACGCGCGGCGACCCGCTCGGGCATCGCCGGGTCGAGGCAGTCGAAGTGTTCCGCCGCGAAGGAGTTGGTCAGCCAGGTGATCTGCCGCTTGGCCAGCTGCCGGGTGGCAAAGATGCCACGGTCGCGCATTTCGCCGGCTGGCATCAGGCCATCCTGGGCTTCCCAGACCTGGCGATAGCCGACGCAGCGCATCGAAGGCAGTCCAAGGTCAAGCGTGTATTTTTCGCGCAGCCGGCGAACCTCTTCATCCAGTCCGGCGCGCAGCATGTCGTCGAAGCGCTGCGCGATGCGTTCGTGCAGCACGCCACGGTCGGAGGGTAGCAGGCCGATGGACAAAAAATCGTAGGGCGGTTTCTGGCTCTCGCTTTCGGCGAGCAGGTCCGACATCTTGCGGCCGCTC
>CAMKYP010000448.1 GCA_946477505.1 uncultured Dechloromonas sp.
TGAGGACTTCGACATCGCTGCGCTGGGCGAGGTATTCGTTGATCTGCAGGCCGGTGGTGCCTTCCTGGCCATCGACAAAGACTTTGTAGGTCATGGTGAATCCGCGGTTGGGTCTAAAGAGCGAATTTTGGCAGAAATTCGTGACGCTTTGGGAACACGCTGCCGTCAGCGCACCAGTTTCTGCTTGATGGCGGGGAGCGCAGCCTGGGCGGCACGTTCGCCTTCGAGCATGGCATCGTTGCGGGCCGTGAAATCCCAGGATTTGACATAGGGTAGCTTGGGACGAATGACGAAGTCTGCACCCTTGAGTTCGTTGGCGGCGATGGCGCCGCCCATGATGGTCGTCGTCTGCCACATGATGCCGGTCAGGCTGTCGGTTGGCTGGCCTTCGGGCTTGGCCGAAATGTCGACGGCGATGACGATGTCGGCACCCATATCACGGGCGGCTTGCACCGGAACCGGACTGGTCAGACCACCATCGACATAGCTATGGCCGCGAAACTGCGTCGGCTGGAAGACGCCGGGTACGGCCGCCGAGGCGCGTACCGCCATGCCGGTGTCGCCAGACCTGAAAACGACACGCTCGCCCGTGTTGAGGTCGGTCGCCACCGTGGCGAACGGACGATTCAGGCGTTCGATCGGACGTTTGTTGAGGTGCAGGTTGATGAATTCCTGCAACGCCTCGCCCTTGAGCAGCCCGCGCCCGCCCAGTGTCCAGTCGGCGAATATCTTTTCATCGAGCTGCTGGGCGATCTTCTGCATCGCGTAGGCATCGTAGCCGGCTGCGTAGAGCGAGCCGACGACGGCGCCGGCGCTGGTGCCGACCACGTAGTCCGGATAAATGCCGTGCGACTCCAGCATCTTGATCACCCCGATATGGGCAAATCCACGTGCGGCTCCCCCTCCCAGTGCCAAGCCAATTTTCGGTTTGGCCGCCACAACCGGCTGGGCTGGCGGTTTGCTGCCCAGGCTGATGCAGCCTGACAGCATCAGTAGGCAGCCAATCAGCGCGGCAAAGGGAAAGGAGCGTTTCCAGAAGGGGCGTATAGACACGATGAACTCGGGAAAATGGCAAAAGGCGCCATTTTAGCGCCAGCCGGCGGATGACTTCGGAATGGAACGGTGACGAATCGTATCCGTGTTGGGTGCTTGTGTATTTCCGGGACTTCAACGGGCAGCGACCAGGCGCAGTACGGTGATTTCCGAGGGGGCGCCAAAGCGCTTGGGTGGACCCCAGTAGCCGGTGCCGCGGCTGGTATAGATCGCCAGCCGGCCGAGCCGGTGCAATCCCGCGGTAAAGGGCTGCTGCATGGGCACGAAGTGGTTCCAGGGCCAGAACTGGCCGCCGTGGGTATGGCCGGAAAGCTGCACATCGAAGCCAGCCGCGGCGGCAGCCGTTGCCGAGCGGGGCTGGTGGGCGAGCAGGATGCGCGGCAGACCGGGGGGACTGCCGGCCAGGGCGGCGGCCGGGTCGCTGGCCTGCGCGGCATCGAAGGCGGCGGCCGTATAGTCGGTCACGCCGGCCAGCACGAAACGGGCTGCGCCATGCTCAATGACCACATGCCGGTTATGCAGGCCGTGCAATCCGATCCGTTCGAATTCGCGCATCCATGCCGCGGCACCCGAGTAGTACTCGTGGTTGCCGGTGACCCAATAGCTGCCGTGTCGGCTGCGCAGGCCGCCGAGCGGTGCGGTGTGGGGACTTAACTGCTGGACATCGCCATCGACCAGGTCGCCGGTAATGACGACCAGATCGGCGTCGAGCCCATTGACCCGGTCGACGATGGCCTGCACGTAGTCCTGCTTGATGGTCGGCCCGACGTGGATGTCGCTGAGCTGGACGATGGTGAATCCTTCCAGTGCAGGCGGCAGGTCGGCTAGCGGGATGTCGATCTCAACGATGCGTGCCACCTTGCGGGCGTTGGCGTAGCCTGCAAGCGTAAAGAAGCTCGCCAGGCCGATTACGCCGAGTGCGCTGGTCGAAGCCCAGGCGGATTGATGGAAGAAGAGCAGCGACAGGTCGCGCAATGCCGTCAACACCAGTATCGACGAAAAGTAGCCCATGGCGAGACCGCCGAGCCAAGCGAGCCGGTCGGCATCGATCTGACGGGAAACGACATGGCGGGCCAGGAGGCCAAAGGGTACGAGGCAGCTTGAAGCGGCCAGTACGGCCAAAGCCAGCACCCAGCCCGTGGTCTCCAGGTCCAGCGCCGGGAGCAGGCGCCAGCCGATATAGGCGTGCAATACGCCAAGCAGCGGCAGAATCCGCCAAAGGGCGCGGCGTAGGCGGCCCGGCAGGGCAGGACGCGGGTCAGGCGGTTGAGAAATCGCTTGCTGGGGAACGGACATGGGATTTTTATCGTTTGGGGTGATTGTGCGATGGGAAGCGACGAATCCCTGCCCGAGGGACATCCGGTGGCGCGGGGTGAGAGCGTCGTGACCGAATTTGGAGCGCCATGCCCCCGAGACGTTCCATCGGGTTGCCGTTCTCGCCGGGAGCGCACCGGGCCAAGCATGAAAAGGCCGGCGCATGCCTTGCGGCACGGCCGGCCAGTGCCGTCGCGAATCCTGTCGCGTTAAACCTGGGACACGGAACTGTCGCTGGGCATCAATTCGCCGGCGGCGGATTGGCCGGGCCTTGCGGGCCGGGGCCGCGCATGCCGCCACGCATGCCATCACGCTGGCCGCGCTTGCCCATCATGCTGTGCTCGTCAAAAACCTTCTTCTGCTCCGGCGTCAGTTGGGCGTAGAAGTCCTTCATGGCATTGACGTGCTTGGCCATGGCATCCTGATGCTGCTTTTGGAACTCCAGCATCTTCTCGGCGCGCTCCGGGGCGGTCAGCTTGGCCATGTCGCCCGGGGCGGGGCGATTGGCGTTGCCGGCGAAGGGATGGGACTCCTGGAACTTGGTCCAGGCACCTTCCTGTTGCGGCGTGAGCTTCAGGGCATCGTGCAGGCGTTGTTGATGTTGCTTCATGCGCTCGCCGGCATGCCCATGAGCAAATTTGCCGCCCATCGGGCCATCACCCATGCAGTCGCCACGCTGCGCAAAACTCGGGGCAGAGATGACCATGGCGCTGGTGCCGAGGACCAGCGCTACGATACGAAGTTTATTGCGGTTCAACATGTTTTTCTCCTTAACGATCACTGGCGGAATGTCCCGCGCTGGAAACCATTAAAGCGCAAACATGTAATTCAGCTATTTCTACGCTAATCCAAAGTGTTGCAAGCTGTTTCCGCTTACACGTCGGCTTCGACCAATCCGCCATCCTTCTCCATCCATTGCCGGCGGCCGGAGGCTTCCCCCTTGCCCATCAGCAGCGTGAAGGTGCGGTGCATCTGCAGGATGGTATCGCGGTCGGCCTGGAAAGGGACGAGGCGGCGGGTGTCCGGGCAGAGGGTGGTTTCCCAGAGCTGGTCGGGGTTCA
>CAMKYP010000449.1 GCA_946477505.1 uncultured Dechloromonas sp.
CCTGGTCAAAATTCAACGCGCACAGGTGGTCAAATTTAAACGCGCGCCGACAGATGAGCTTACGGCGAAGTTCGAGCAGATAAGGGCGGCGCTTTCCAACATGTTTCAAGGTTCGGTTTCGGGTGGTGGCGGTTCCCTTCCGTGTCCTTCCCCGGTTCGAGTTCTCGGTGCAAACATATCTCTTTGCGTAGCCGACTATTCGTCAGAGTTGTCCGTGATCGGCGGAATCATCGTGTTTGCTGCGTCCGTGATTGCCGTTCTTCTTGTGGTGGCTGCGTAATGTTCGAGTTCCTTCAGTCCATTTCGGATTTCTTCCAGACCGGGATTTACACGTTTTTCGAGGAAACGGCGGTCTATTTCACTAGCACATTGATGATTTGGTGGCTCAAGGCCAAGCTCGCCGGCCTTGAGTTCGCTTGGGCGGTCGCTCAGCAAATCTTGCAGGGTTTTAACGTGTCGTCGAAGCTCGCTCAAGGCTTCGCGATGCTGTCGCCGGATGTCATGCAGATCGTTACGTTCTTTCGCTTTCCAGAGGCCGTCAATATTCTGATTTCTGGCGGTGCAACTCGGTTTATCCTGCGCATGCTGCCGGGGTTCTGATATGCCAATCAAAATTCACCATGGCCCCCCCGGCAGTTTCAAGACTGCTGGCGCGATGGCAGATGACTTCATACGTGAGGCAAGGGCAGGGCGTGTGATCGTTACCAATGTGCGCGGTGTTACCCGCGAGCGATGTTTAGATCACATTCCTGACCTTCCAGATACGTTCGATGTCATCCACGTTCCTGACGATTCGGAAGAGGGTAGGGAGCGTTGGGCGAAGTGGTTCCACTGGGTTCCAAAAGGCGCGTTCATTTTCGTCGACGAGGTTCAAGACATCTGGCCGAAGCGTTGGCGTGATGCGGATATTCGAGCGCTTGACTATCCCGGTGGTCTGACCCAAGCAAAAAATGATGACCGTCCGTTCTGCTGGGATCAGGCATGGGATAAACATCGTCACTGGAACTGGGACATCGTGGCGACTTGTCCGAGCTATGCCAAGGTGCGCGATGACATAAAAAACGTTGCCGATGCAGCATACAAGCATAAAGATTTAGCGCTGGTCGGCTGGACTGGGCGATATGTTGAGGCCATGCACCTCGCCGACGATTCCGGCAAGGTTGCATCGGACTTCATGAACATCCAGCAAAAGCGCGTGCCTTCGCTGGTTTTCAAGCTCTACGACTCGACCTCAACGGGGGTGTTCCGTGTCAACAAAAATGGCTTCAACCTTTTCAAGTCGCCTCGCGTCGTTATGCTTCTCGGCATATTGGCTGTGGCGCTCTATTTTGGCTTTGCCGGTGGTCCTCTTCAGCTATTTCCCGGTAGCAATCAGAGCGCTTCTAAAGCTCCCGCCGTTCCTGCTGTTGCTCAAGCTGATACGGCGGGTGCTGGTCCTGCTGCTGGTTCTTCTCGTAATCTCGACTGGGCTAAAGATGCCCGCGTAGAGCCGTTTATCGATGAGGAGTCGTTCATTCAGATTTCCTACCGTGTCGGCAATAAATGGCGTTATGCCGTGTCGTTGCGCGGTGCCAATTTCACGCATACCGACCTTCTCGATATGGGTTACACCATCCGGTCCCTCGGTAGCTGTGCTGTTGAATTGATACGTGACGGCTTCGTTCGCCGCATCACCTGTGGTCAATCCGAAAAGGATCGTGAAGATAAAAACCCGGTGGTCGCCGTTGCACCTAATTCGCCGCAATCCCCGGTTGATTTCTCCCTCAGTGGCGCCCACCAGCAATTGAGGCCACCGGTACCGCCTGGACGGGATGTTTGATTACGGTCGTGCGTTTTTGTCGCAGGTGACTTTTCTTCGTGATTGGCCTGTCAGTGCGGCAGTTGTTCCTTCGATGCCGCTTTTAAAGCCGCAATCAACCGCTTTGGAGTAATCCGGTTTCTCTTTAGGCGGTCTTTCGATAGTTGGTTTGGTGTTACACGGCCAATTCTGGTAGTTGTGCTTTCCGTTGCTCTCGCAGTTGTAGATTTCGGTCGCTTGGCTGCAGGTGGCCATCATGGCCATTGCGGTGATAACGAATGTTGATTTCATAGTTTGTAATATCGTAAATCTTTATTAAATCATGGTTTAAGTGATACATCCTGCAGCTGATATCCTGTATCACGTTCGATGGCTGCCTGTAATCATTCCTTACTGCAGACCCCCTACAGCGTTCGATAAATGACAAATCAGACGGGAGCCGCGTCCCGAGAGGGCGCGGGGTTTCGACCGTCGTACATCGAGCTAGCTCGCCGCTTTGTCGCATTGACGGCGTACAGCCGGCACATCGACATAAGAGCGGAGAGCAGCGCAGACGGTTAATTTCAGATTGCGATTGCGTCGTTCGCCGCCTCGAAAGTACCGATCCGCAACAAATAATCACGATCCCGCTCAAGCTCAATCACACGCCTCGCCAAAGCCTGAGCATGCGCAACCTGATACTGCCAACCAGCCAGCTCGCGAGCGCTATAACTCGTACGAGTTCCAACCAGGTGCAAACGATCACCCTTAAAACGCCAGTCCTGCCAATCCTTGGACATACCCGGCAAACGACCCTCGGCAATCAAAACCAGAACCAACCATGCCGAACGCGGAATAACGCATTCCCCTGAAAGCCATCGAGCAAGCGTACTACGATGAATCTCAAGAATTGTGATCACCGTACGAGGCCCGATCAAATCCACCAGCTCGGCAATAGCTGCAGGACTGGCCGGAGGTTCCGGAAAACCAACAAGCTGCGTTCCCTTACGTCTGCGCTGCCGGCGTCGTTCTTCCTCGTAACGAGAAAACCACCGTTCGTAAGCCAGCTGATAGGCCGATTTTTCACAAATATTTCTATCCATAAATTAACTCCCTTTATCAGAAAACCCGTTTTGCATAAACGGGCTGGCTTTGTAATTCGGGGTGTTTTTCATGGGGAATGAAAAATTCGACTATTTGTTCAAGTTAGCTGTTTTCGATACACGCATAATTTGTATTATGTTAAATAATGACCCGCAAAAAGATCAGTTTAGATCCTCTTCCTTTACAGCTGGCAAATTCAGAATCTGGATACCCTCATCTCGGAGGGCGTCACACTCATCTGCGCTAGCGTGGCCGCGAATAGGTCTTTCTGGGGCTTCGTTGTAATGTATTTTTCTAGCCTCTTCTGCGAAGGAGTGTCCAACATCTTCGCTACTGGCAATAATTGCCTGAACCAATTGACGATACAGAGCCATTGCTTGAGTGCCTACAGGCATAAGTGCAGTACTCACGGACTCATTTGCTGAACTGACTGCGGCTTCGCTTTGATTGCCAGCGCTAGATGAAATTGCTACGGCGGATGGTATGCGCCGAATGGCGTCGCTATCGCATTGCGGACAAACAATCT
>CAMKYP010000450.1 GCA_946477505.1 uncultured Dechloromonas sp.
GTGATATGTAGCTGCGAGTCAAGCCTGCATCGAAGGCAAGGCCCTCTTGAGACAATTTCTTGCTGTTTCGTAGTTCTCGTATAAGCTTACCAAATGCCTTGTTATGGGGGCCGTGCCTGTCCATTCCCGCCTTTCTTCGTGGGCGGGAATTTACGTCTTGAGCACCAAAGAAGTCAGTCTACTAAAGTAAGCATATTTCTTTGCTGTTTAATTCAATCGGGCTAGATCCAAATAGTCGTTGCCAGTCCATAAAAGCACCTGATAGGGACTACAATGACGTGTATGCAATTAATAAATGTCGATTATGAAAACTCTTATCATTGCCGAGAAACCCTCAGTTGCTGCCGATATTGCAGAAGCCCTCGGCGGCGGATTTACCCGTACCTCTTTCAAGAAATCCAGCTACCTTGACCGAGACGATTTGATCATCAGCAATGCTATTGGTCATCTTTGCGAGTTGAAATGCCCGGAAGACCAAGATCCCGGATTCAATCTTGACCGGCTACCCGCCATTCCCGATCAATTCATGCTGGCCCCGATTGAAGGCACCTCCAGCCAGTTGGAATTACTCCGTCACCTGGTAAATCGCCCAGACGTTGAAGCCGTTGTAAACGCGTGTGACGCCGGCAGAGAAGGCGAACTTATTTTTCGCTACATCGCTATCTACTTGGGGTGTAACAAGCCCGTGTACCGCATGTGGCTGCAGTCAATGACGCACGCGGCCATCATTGACGGCTATTCCAAGATGCAACCGGCGAATGAATACGACAACCTCTTTTTCGCTGCCCAATGTCGTAGCGAATCAGATTGGTTGATTGGGATCAACGGCACCCGAGGAGCATCCGTACTCGCTGAAATACAAACCGGGAAACGCAGCAAAACTACTGTCGGCCGCGTACAAACTCCCGTTGTCGCGCTGCTCGTCGACCGCGAACTTGCGATCAAGAATTTTGTGACAAAAATCTTCCACGAGGTGGTTGTTCAAATCGGAGACCGACAGACTGGTCAGAGCTACGCCGGCACCTGGATTGATCCCCACTTCCAAGCGGACAAATCTCGACCAGATCACAAAGCTTCCCGTCTGTTCAATAAACAACATGCTGAAGCCATCTTTGCAAAATGTAAGGGACATTCCCCGACATCAATCCGCGATCAGAATACCGAAGTCCAATCTCTGCCGCCTAAGCTTTTCGATCTCACCGCACTTCAACGAGAAGCCAACAAACGACTTGGATTCACCGCAGCGACTACCCTCAAATTGGCGCAGGCCCTCTACGAAAAACACAAGGTACTGACCTATCCCCGGACAGACTCCAGCGCTCTGCCGGAAGACTATATCGCCAACGTCAAGAACACGCTGAATCGAATCATCCAGGCTGGCCATCCGCTCTTGAGCTGTGCCGAGATTTCTCTGAACAATGTCCAGCCCGACAAACGCATATTTAACAACGCGAAGATCAGCGACCACTTTGCCATTATCCCCACGGGAAAAATGAATGCCGATCTAAGTGCCGAGGAACGCCAACTTTACGATCTTGTACTACGTCGCTTTATCGCGGTCTTTCATCCAGCCGCAAAATACTATCGGACAGTCCGGACAACCATGATCAACGGCGAAACCTTCGAGAGTCGGGGCCAGGTACTCGTCTCACCAGGTTGGCTACAGGTCTATGCCGGCCAGAATTTGCAGGACGAAGATGAGCCGCAAGAAGACAATCAAACGTTAAGCCAGATCCAGGAGGGGCAGCAATACGTCGCCGACCTTCGCATTTGTGACGGCAAGACCCGCAAACCACCACGATACACGGAGGCAATGCTGCTTTCCGCTATGGAGACAGCTGGAGCCGTTATCGATGACGAGGAACTGCGCGACGCAATGAAAGGCAAGGGGCTTGGTACGCCTGCCACCCGAGCCCCAACTATCGAACACCTGCTAGACCCGAAGGTCTACTACGCCGAGCGCCAAAAGAAGTTGATTGTCCCAACAACCAAGGCTATCGATCTGATCAACTTCCTGAGAACCAATGGTCTCGACTTCCTCACCTCAGCTAAAACGACTGGCGAATGGGAGCACGCACTTTTGCAGATGGAAGCCGGCCGCTACACCAGAAAGCAATTTATGGATGGCATCTATCAGATGACCAACACCATCATCGGACATATCAAACACATCGCCGGCCAGCACCAATCCAGTCAGCCGCCGATGCAACAAATTAACGTTCTCTGTCCGCAATGCAAAGGACAACTCAACAACGACAGAAACACGCTCTCCTGCACCTGTGGTTTCAAACTCTGGAAAACCGTTGCGGGGCTCTCGCTTAACGATGAGCAATTGAGCAGCTTGGTCATGACGGGCAGCCATCCACCAATTTCAGGCTTCCTCAGCACAAAGACCAAAAAACGCTTTAGCGCCGGCTTGCGCCTCGTTGAAGGCGGGGCAGGGAAGGTTGAATTTGTATTCGCCTGATCGTTTTCTACAGTGACTCAATATCTTCCGCTACAGAAATGTAGCGTTAGCGGGCTTGCGAATAGACACGGTGTGGCGACTTATGTTGCCATCAGGACCTAATTGGTTGAGCTTGGGTTCTCAGGCTCGAAGTTGATAAGTGCAGCCCGTTGCAGTACGTACGCAACCAGGTCCGCCGTAGTCACGACTCCCGCCTTGTCTTGCAACAGTTCCTCGAACTGGCTTGGCGAGAGTTCGCAAAAAGCCGCACAGGCCGCAAATTCCTCGGCCGTCAAAGTTACAGCACCATCGGGATGCTTGATCATGACTGTTTCCGTTCTTGGCTAGCCATCGAAGCCGGATTTGCGCTCATTACGGCGTCGGGCGGCGGTCTGCTCAGCGTCATGCTGGTCCAGCAACATGCCCACCAAGCGCACCAGGTCAATGTCAGCCAGGTCAAATTCACGGCTCACGCTGGGCGCCTCAGGGAACTCGGCGCGGAGCGTCCGGCCATCAAGCGTCACCCACCCATCGACACCTATAGGATGTTTAACAGGAATTCGATCAGTCATCGAATGGTCTCGTTGCGGAAAGGTAAGAGAAGCGACGACAAACCATCTTCAAATTCCTACGTGTTTAACCCTTGCGCCATTCAGGACCATTCATGGCGCATGCCAAGGCCTCTTCCAACGAGGCAAACATTCCCCAGTTGGTCGAGCGGTCCCAGGCCCCACCGTCAAGGCACCGAGTCGCGTATCGCGTCCCGGATGGCCAAGCTTTCATCCAACTGGCACGGCCTTTAGCTTGCCACGCCAAGCGACCCTCGTCAGCATATTCGTCGGAGCGCTCCGCATAAAAAGAATCCAATTGCTCCACGCTTTCCGTCACGATAAAAGGACGGTTCCACCACTTTGCTTGCGATGCCGGCCTGTCGCTGTTGGATGTGCCTTCAAA
>CAMKYP010000451.1 GCA_946477505.1 uncultured Dechloromonas sp.
GCCCGTAACAGGGCGCTTTTGCTTGGTGGGGATGGGTGGCAGCGTGGCGGGCGGCAGGGGCTTGCGCCCCTTCACCCTGCGGGGCAACTTCGGCAGCGCCCTGGCGGGCGCGCAGTGGTCTTCCAGCAGACAGTCATGCCTTCCCTTTGCGGCGCTTGGCGATAGAGGTCATCTCGGCCCCGGCGCGTAATTCCTCGCCAACGGCTATGGCCTTGCGGATCAGCTTGGCGGAGCGTCTCTTGCCTTCTGGTGTATCCACGTGCGGACGAACAACGCTTTCCCCAAGGTGGAACAGCTCGACCGTCAGCCCACGGCGCGTGATCAGCGCGCAGAACGCATCCCAATGGCGCTGTCCGTCCGGTAGCACGGTCGCGGCGGCATAGGCGCCGTCCGCCACTTCGTTTAGCTCTTCCCGCGTGCTGCCCATGTCGGCGGCGACGTCCAGTGCGGTCAGCATTGCCGTCATGGCCTGCTGTTGCGCCAATATGGCCTTGACCGTCTGGCTGGCTTCCAGGCCGCAATTCTCGAAGGTATTGAAGGCGTCGCCGTCGGGGTCTGGCAGCGCCGACAAGGCCAGTTCGACCAGCATTTCAACGTCATAGCCGTTCAGTTTGCGCGGGTCTTCGTTGAGAAGCTGGAAATGCAGGGCGCGCAGCAGGGCGGCGCTACGCTTTATGGCAAAGCCGACGTGGTTGGCCGTGTCCAGCAGCGTGGTGTTGATCCGGCTGGCGGCTTGAGTGAAGCCGAAGGCGTCGGCGGTGAAGGGAGCGGCGCTCATTGCGCACCCCCTTCCACGGCGAAGCGGGTCAGGGCGTCTTTCATGCCGTAGCGGGCGAAGACCTCATAGGCGGCTGCGTTCAGGCCGGGGCAGTAGCGGCGAGCGAGGATGCGAGCCAACACGTCTTCCAGGGCGCGGGCCAGTTCCAGTGTTTCCGCGTCATCGGCATAGCGGGCGACCATCCGGCACAACTCGCGGCAGTAATCCTTGCGGCGGGCCTTCGCAGCGGCGGGATCGAGGCGCTTGATCAGCTCCAGCAGGTGGCGCGGCATGCGCTCATGGGCGAAGCCGAAGGGCTGCTGCTCGCGGTCATCCCAATGGATGGCGGCGGAGCCGTCACCGTAGGTGCGCACTACGAAGCCGGGGCGCTTCGCATGGAGGCTGCGGATGCGGTCGGCGGGTTGGAGCGGGGATGGGTCGTTCGGGGCGGTCTCTGCAGGCGCGGGTGCCTGGATTTTGTTGCGTTGAGCATCCATGATGGACTCCTAGCGGTTCGTTCAAATTCGCCCCCTGTTCAGAGGGGCGGCCAGGTACTTGAACACCGCCGCTAGACGGCCCGCAGTATTTCCCTTGCGGGTGTTGTATTTCTGCGCGCTACCCGGCCATAAAACCTATGGCCGTAAAAAAACCCCGATTTCGGACGCGATGGGGTGACCGCTAGCGGAAGGTGTGTTCAGCACCAGCGCTTACTTTATCGGTCTTGCAAGCCATTTGCAACCAGTAAAACAACGATCGGGCGCCGGCCCGTTGAGGCGATTGCCTTCTCTCCCCGCCTCGCCGATGCCCCAGCAGGCGATTTACGCCGATTTATAAAGCCAGTTCCGTGTCATGGGCGGGGGTTTCCCTGCCTGCACCCGGAGAGCGCGCCAGCGGGCGCTGATTTCTGACACCATCGCAAAAGCACAGACATCTGCGCGTGATAATTTGTTATCACTGTTCATCAACGCTACCCGATAAATATTTATCTTGCGCCGTTGTCGCGTAATGATAAAATATTATCTTCATGTTCGAGGGGATACCAATGCGCCTCCATGTGATCTGCCACGGCAAGAAGACCACGATTTCCATAGACGACATTCTCATGGACTACCTTGGGGCTTGGCTTGTCGAAGCTGATCCGAAGCTGCATGTCAAAGCCAAGGTACAGCATACGTTCGCTCAAGATTACATCAAGAGATACATCGCCAAGATGGGCGATCGCCTGCCTACCAAGAACATCAGCCAGAACGTGCAGGCTTTCATCATACGGTCGATTGCTGCGCCGGGCTTGGAGGAAATCATCAAAGCACGCGGGCCACGCTACAAGAAAGAAAAACTCGACCTCAGTTCCTTGATCCCCGATTTTGACGCACAAGTGGCCGCAATGAAGTCTTACTTGGACAAGAATCAATTACCGACGTAGGCGATTCCGGTTCATGGCGCTAAGTTGCGGCTTGGTGTCGCTCAGTTGTCAGTTAGTGTGGGCGTTTTGAAACTGCTGACGGTCAGGAGTTGCTAGACTCCGCACCGTGCGGAAAACTCCGAACCGTTCGGCATCCCGATAGGGTGGCACATCGCGCAAACTGCTGACGGTCAGCACTTTATAGACTCCGCACCGTGCGGAAAATGCCGAACCGTTCGGTATCCTGAGACTCGGAATCCCCGAATCGGGGATTCCGAGTCTCAGGCCATAAGTGCCTGAAGGCGCTTTCAATGGACAGCACCCGCCTGTCGGGCATTTCTTCGCACCGCTCTGGCGCTTGCCAGTTCATTGCAAAGCCAGTTGAGTGCGGCGCGCCCTTCGCCGTCGATGCCGGGATTGCCCGGCCAGTGCTTCTTACGTAGCGCGGCCTCCATGCCTTCCATCTCGATGCCGGTTTGCATCTCAATGTTGGCGGCGAGATACAGCCAGGCTTGCGCCATGGCGTTGACTTGGGCTTCGAGCTTCTGGATACGGGCTTGTGTGGCGTTCATGGCAGCTCTCCTTCGTGGGGTTATGACGGTTCCCAGCGTAGGCTTCGGCCCTGATGCCGCATAGATGCAAAATGGATTTTTGTTTGGAAGGAAAGCGCGCCGGGCATTGCGCCCGGCTTCCAGACTGCCGGCCTGGTTGGAATGGCCGGAGAGGGTCAAAGTTGTCGACGTCGACAACTCTCAAGATGGCCGACTGTCGGCTATGCGTTCCCGTAGGCCGTGCGTTGCTTGTCGTGCAGGTAGCGTTCCATCATCCGCTTGAACTCGGCTTGGCTCATCTTCACGGCCTGCTCGATCTTCTTCTGAATGCCTTCCTCGCCGCCCTGGATGTGGAAGGTGAATTGCTGGTGGATGGTGACCGGCTGCGGGGCGCTCTTGGTCGCTGGGACCGGTGCCGGGGGTGGCAGCTGGGGCAGTGGGGGGCGGGTCGCGTCTTCCTCCCGGAGCGGCACGGTCTTGCCGAAGAGCGGCGAGGCGGGCGGCACCGGAGCCGTTGTCTTGGGCAGGATCGGCGCGGGCGGCGTGATGGCCGGCACCTTGGGCCGCAGCGCTTGGCGGCTGGCCTCTTCGGCGCGCAGCGCGTCCCGTGCGCCCTGATGGCCGAAGACGGCGAGCGTCTTGGCGACGCCGCGCCCGATGGCATCGCCCAGCGCCGTGCCTTCGATC
>CAMKYP010000452.1 GCA_946477505.1 uncultured Dechloromonas sp.
CTCCCCACCAGAGCATAGCGATCTACCACCGAAACAAACCGTCACAGTATCGACAAGCGCACTCGGCTAACATATTGGTTTGCCTGAAGTATTGCTCCCGATGTCCGCTGCAAAATCGCTGCTCCGTTCCCTGCCCGACCGCATCCGCCAGGTTGCCCTCTTTGAAGTGGGCGGCTTGCTGCTGGTCACCCCACCGTTTGTCTGGCTGAGCGGAGTGGGGATGGTGGATTCCTTTGCGTTGCTGGCGACCATTGCACTGATCGCCGCGCTGTGGAACACGGGCTACAACACCGCTTTCGACTGGGTGGAAGGTCGCCTGAGCGGGCGCACGGCCGATCTGCGGCCCATGCGCTGGCGCGTTGTGCATGCGCTGGGTTTCGAGGCTGGCTTGCTGCTTGTCAGCTTGCCGATCATCGCCGCGTGGACCGGCATGAGCTGGCTCGACGCGCTGATTGCCGATATTGGACTCGCCATTACATACACGGCCTACGCCTTCGGCTTCAACCTCGCTTACGACCGCCTCTTTCCGATTGCCGGGCCGGCGGTTCCGTGCCTGGCGCAGGATTAGTCGCCGAGCGGACAATATTCAGAGAGAGCACCGCAATCCCATATGAACAAGCACCGCCGATCATTCACATTTCAGATCTTGCCAGGGCGATTTGCCGTTCTCCGTTTTGAACCGAACTCTCCGGTTCCCGACTGGGCAACCACGGGCGACTTTTTCTCCATAACCAAGACAGATGACGAGTTGTCGATCGTCTGCCGACAAGACTTGGCCCCCGCTGACGCAACGCGCTCTGCCAATTGGTCTTGCCTGAAACTTATTGGTCCATTCGCATTTGACGAAACAGGCATTGTGGCCTCCATCACAACGGTCATTGCAAGCGTAAATGTCGGGGTTTTCGTTGTTTCCACCTTCGACGGTGACCACCTATTGGTCAAGGAATCGGACCTCCCCGCGACACTCTCTGCGCTGAAGAAAAGCGGTCACGTCATCGACCAAATGCAGCATCGATGACGGTGCCTGACACGGCGTAGCAATCCCGATCCGTTTCCTTTATATCGCTGGGCGCTGCGCGGCAAACCCGCACCGCGAGGGTTGTTTACAGGAGGGAATGCGCGACACTCAGGCCAGCAGATAGACCTCGCCGGCCTCGACCTTGACTTCGAACTTGCCGCAGCTGCCGACATCCGGCGCCACGGCGTGGCCGTCCTCAAGCCCGATGTTCCAGCCGTGCAGCGGGCAGGTGACGCGCTTGCCGTGCACGATGCCTTGCGACAGCGGGCCGTTCTTGTGCGGGCACTTGTCGTGCAGGGCGAAGACCTCGTCGTCGGCGTTGCGGAAGATTGCGATGTCACCGCCGGTTTGGCGCTGCACGACGCGCGAGCCGAGTTGCGGGATGTCGTCCAGCTTGCAGATCAGTTTCCAGTTGCTCATGTTCTTTCCTTTTCCGTTGATCAGGCTTCGAGCTTGATCGGGATGAATTGCTTGATCGGTTGCGCTTCACGTGAGGTGGCCCACGGGTCCTTGGCATCCTTCAGCGAATCGAGCAGGCGGGCGTAGAGCGCCTTGCGGCCTTCCTCGTCCTCGAGGATCTTGCTCTTGATGGTGTCGAGGCCGACGCGCTCCATGTAGTGGCAGGTGCGTTCCAGATACCAGCCTTCCTCGCGGTAGAGCTGCAGGAAGGCGCCGGCGTACTCCATGACCTCCTCGTCGGTCTTCACCTTGCACAGGAACTGGGCGACCTCGGTCTTGATGCCGCCGTTGCCGCCGATGTACAGCTCGTAGCCGGAATCGACACCGATCACGCCGACGTCCTTGATGCCGGCTTCGGCGCAGTTGCGCGGGCAGCCGGAAACGGCCAGCTTGACCTTATGCGGGGCGTACATGTCGAACAGCATCTTTTCCAGCTTGACGCCCATGTCCATGGCCAGCTGGGTGCCGAAGCGGCAATGCTCGGCGCCGACGCAGGTCTTCACGGTGCGGATCGACTTGCCGTAGGCGTGGCCGGAGACCATGCCGGCGGCGTTGAGGTCGGCCCAAATGCCGGGCAGGTCTTCCTTCTTGACGCCGAGCAGGTCGATCCGCTGGCCGCCGGTCACCTTGACGGTCGGCACCTTGTATTTCTCGGCCGCGTCGGCGATGGCGCGCAGTTCGGCCGGCGTGGTCAGGCCGCCCCACATGCGCGGCACGACGGAATAGGTGCCGTCCTTCTGGATGTTGGCGTGGGCGCGCTCGTTGATGAAGCGCGACTGCGGATCGTCCTTGGCCTCATGCGGCCAGCTGGAGATCAGGTAGTAGTTCACCGCCGGTCGGCACTTGTCGCAACCGTTGGGCGTTTTCCACGCCAGCGCCTTGAACACGGCTTCCTTGCTGGTCAGGTGCTGGCTGAAGATGGCTTCGCGCACCTGCTTGTGCGAATGATCGGTACAGCCGCACACCGGCTTGGTATCCAGCGCGGCCGGAGTGTAGGCGCCGCCGATGGTCGAGGCCAGGATCTGCTCGACCAGGCCGGCACAGGAGCCGCAGGAAGACGCTGCCTTGGTGTGCTTCTTGACCTCGTCCAGCGTGAACAAGCCCTTCGCCTTGATGGCCTGGACGATGCTGCCCTTGGTCACGCCGTTGCAGCCGCAGACTTCGGCGCTGTCCGCCATTTCAGCGGCCTTGCTGTTGCCGGCATGGCCGACGTCGCCGACCAGCGACTGGCCGAAAATCAGCGAATCGCGGATGTCGTGGATATCGCGCTGGTCCTTGAGCAGCTGGAAGTACCACGGGCCGTCCGCCGTGTCGCCGTACATGACGCCGCCGACCAGCTTGTTGTCCTTGATGACCAGCTTTTTATAGACGCCGCCGTAGGGGTCGTTGAGGACGATTTCCTCGGTGCCCTCGCCGCCCATGTAGTCGCCGGCCGAGAACAGGTCGATGCCGGTGACCTTGAGCTTGGTCGAGGTGACGGAGCCGGTATAGCGACCGATGCCGTAGCCGGCCAGGTGATTGGCGGCGACCTTGGCCTGCTCAAACAGCGGAGCAACCAGACCATAGGCGATGCCGCGGTGGCTGACGCACTCGCCCACAGCGTACACCTTCGGGTCGTAGGTCTGCATGGTGTCGTTTACCACGATGCCGCGGTTGCAGTAGATGCCGGACTTCTCAGCCAGCGCGTAGTTCGGGCGGATGCCGGCGGCCATGACCACCAGGTCGGCCGGAATCTGCATGCCGCCCTTGAAGCGGATCGCCGCGACGCGGCCGCTCTCGCCCTGAATCAGCGCTTCGGTCTGGGTTTCGAGCAGGAACTTGAGGCCCTTGTCTTCGAGCGATTTCTGCAGCATCTTGCCGGCGACTTCGTCGAGCTGGCGCTCGAGCAGCCACGGGCCGATATGCACGACGGTGA
>CAMKYP010000453.1 GCA_946477505.1 uncultured Dechloromonas sp.
CCTTCTGCGCCAATTGCAACTGCTCGATGGCACCGGCAGTCTGCCCCTGCAGAATGAACACTTCGGCCAGCGCACGATGCTGCATCGCACGCTGCCCCAGTCCGGCATAACTTTCGGCGCGCAGCTTGTGCAGCCTGACATCCTCGGGATAGTTGCGCAGCTGGGCCTCGGAGAAACGCAAGGAGTCGTCGAAGCGACGCGCTCCGGCAAGGGAAGCCCCGTAACCGTAGAGAAGTCCCAGATTCAGCGGGTAACGCACCATCGCGTCACGATATATCGCCAGACCACCGACCGTATCACCCTGCGCCAGGCGCACGTCAGCCCGCAGACGCTCCAGCATGGCGGCTGCCACCTTCAGACGTTGAGCTGCCTCGATTTCCTTTTCCGCCCCGGCCCAGTCCCGAAGCCGATAGCGGGCATATGCCAGTCCGTAGCGAATGGCACCCTCGGAGGCGAACTTCTTCTCCTGAAGCAAGGCTTCGAAATCCTTGACGGCTTCGCGTGGCGTCCCTTGCATGGCCCTGACCTTGGCACGAACCAAGTGAAAATCGATACTATCGACCACCTGGCGATAGGGAACCGCCTGCTCGCGGTTCTGCATGTCGGTCAGCCGCTCCCCCGACAACGGGTGGGTACGCAGATAGGCGGTCGCATTGTTTTCGTAGAGACGAACCGCCTGTTGCAAGCGTGCGAAGAATGCGGCCATGCCGCGCACGTCGTACCCTGCCTTGCGCAAAATATCAAAACCTTGGCGATCTGCCTCGCGCTCGAAATCCCGCGAAAAGGCCAACTGCGCCGAAATGGCACCTGCCTGCGTCGTGGCAATCGCCGCCCCCGCCACCTGGCCGCTCGAACGCGCCGCCAACAAAGCCAAGGCCATGGCTACCATGGAGGCCATGCCAATCTGTTTCGATTGATAGATCTGGCGGGCAATGTGGCGCTGGGTAACGTGGGAGATTTCGTGACCAAGCACCCCGGCCAGTTCCGATTCAGTCTGCGACGACAGGATCAGCCCCGTATGCACGCCGATATAGCCACCAGGCATCGCGAAGGCGTTGATGTTCTGGTCATTGATAGCGAAGAAAGTAAATCCGAAGCCGGGGTCATTGCTGACCGCGGCCAAGCGACCGCCTAACTGATTGAGGTAGGTTTCGACATCCGGGTCATCAAGATAGGCTGGTTCCCGCCAGCGAATGTCATGCATGATCTGCAAGCCGATTTTCTTCTCGGTATTCAGCGAAAACTCGCTGCTCGCGATATCGCCGAGTTCCGGCAACTCATCGGCCCGGACAGGCTGAATCGCGAGGGAGCCGGCAAGCATCAGGGCGACGAATCGTTGGGTCAGGCGCATGGTGCTATGATAGCGCAGCCTTCAATATCGCCATCCAGGCTGATAGTAACCAAACGTAAAGCTCGTGACCGACTCCACGCTGACCCATTTTGATCCTGCCGGCCAAGCCCACATGGTTGATGTTGGCGCCAAAGCCGAAACCGCCCGTATTGCCCGCGCCGCCGGCAGCATTTTCATGCGCCCCGAAACGCTGTCCCTGATCCGTAGTGGATCGTCAAAAAAAGGCGACGTGCTTGGCATTGCTCGCATCGCCGCCATTCAGGCTTCGAAGCGTACCGGCGACCTGATCCCGCTCTGCCATCCCATCGCGCTGACACGCGTCGCGGCAGATTTCACCATCGATGAACAGCAGAGCGCGATCCACTGCGAAGTGACCGCCGAGTGCTTTGGTCGTACCGGTGTCGAAATGGAGGCACTGACCGCCACCTCGGTCGGCTTGCTGACCATTTACGATATGGCCAAGGCCGTCGATCGGGGCATGCGCATCGAGAATATTCGCCTGCTGGAAAAATCCGGCGGCAAATCGGGCCACTGGCTGGCCGAACAATCACGCTGAAAACCATGCTTGAATTACGCAGACAATTCCTCAAGGGAGGCCTGTCGGCAGCCCTGCTCACACCGCTGCTCGGCACCGGCCTACTAACGCCCACCCGCGTTCTCGCTGCCGACTGGAACAGGCCCGCCTTCACCGCCCGCAATGTCGGCGATGCGCTGAAAGCCTACGGCAGCGCCAACGCTGCCGAAAGCCGTGACATCCTGATCAACGCACCGGAGATCGCAGAAAACGGCGCCAAGGTCGAGATCGAAATCACCAGCAACATCGCCAATACACGCAGCCTGGCGGTGTTTGCCGACAAGAACCCGATGCCCCTCTGTTCGTCCATCGAGTTTTCAAGCCCCGTTCTTCCCTACCTGCGCGAGCAGCTCAAGCTATCGGAGACCACGCGTATTCGCGTCGTCGCGAAGACTGCGGAAGGAAAATTCCATGTCGCCTTTCGCGAGATCAAGGTAACCCTCGGTGGCTGTGGAGGTTAATCGTGGGGGAACAAATCAAGATTCGCGCGCAAAATCAGGGTGAAATCACCGACATACGGATACTGATGCAGCATCCGATGGAAACCGGACAACGCAAGGATGACAAGGGACAGATTTTTCCCGCCCAATTCATCCAGACGTTTTCGGTCAGCCTGAACGGCAAGGTCATCATTGACGGGCAACTCAACACCTCGGTCTCGAAGAACCCGCTCTTTACGTTCAAGGCGCGCGGCATCAAATCTGGCGACAAACTCAGCGTCGCATGGACAGACAATACAGGCGACAAGCGACAGGACGAAATCACAGTCTCCTGACAAGCTAAACCGCAGGAAACAAACGAAAAAAAGCCCGCCTGAATCAGGCGGGCTTTTTAATTATCTTGGTATCCGAGTCAAACGCCCTGGATATTGGAAGCTTGCTTGCCCTTGGGGCCTTGGACGACGTCGAAAGACACCTTCTGGCCTTCCTTCAGGGTCTTAAAGCCATTCATGTTGATAGCGGAGAAGTGTGCGAAGAGGTCTTCACTACCATCATCCGGCGTGATAAAGCCAAAACCCTTGGAATCATTGAACCACTTAACGGTACCGAGTGCCATGTTTGCTACTTTCTTACAAAAATCAAACGAATTTCCGGGTCTCCCCGACTCCCTGTTTGCGCTCAGCGCCCCGGTGCTCACGGCAAATCCGATACAGCTTGAAGCCAAACACAATGGCTTTCTACGCGACTTGAAATATGTCGTCAACAAGTTTCTATGCCGCAGCGCAGCATATTTCCGGCAAGGGAATTGCTTGGCTCAGGCTGGAAATTCGCGGATTCAGCCTTATCTGATGTATTGCACATTGAGTCGGACTGTATAGAATCGAACGCATGGCTACAAAAATTCGGGAAGGCGGACAACTCGAGGCCCAACGCAGCAAACTGGGACCGCCGAAAATGTACAAGGTGGTGTTGCTGAACGACGATTACACGCCGATGGATTTCGTCATCACCATTCTGCAGC
>CAMKYP010000454.1 GCA_946477505.1 uncultured Dechloromonas sp.
TGGGTGCAAAACGCATCTGCCGCTGTCACCCGTGGCATCCCGGCGGGTATGATCCCGTACCCTGACGAACAATTTTTTGTAGGCAGTTCATGGACACTCGACGCCTTATTCTGGTTCTGATCTTCACCTTCTCCAGCTTCATGCTGTGGGAAAACTGGCAGAAATACAATCAGCCGAAACCTGCCACGGAAGCTGCGGCTGCAGGCCAAGCCACCGGCGCAGTACCGACGCCGTCGGTCGGACTGCAGGGCAAGGCTGCTCCGGTAACGCCGACGGCAGTTGTACCGGCATCGACCGCCGAAACCTTCACGGTCAGCACCGACCTGTTGAAGGCCACCATTTCTACCCAAGGCGGCGATCTGGTCGGTCTGGAACTGCTGAAGTACCGGGAACAGGATCAAAAGGACAAGCATTTCGTCCTGTTTGACGCCAAACATCAATACATGGCCCAAGCTGGCCTGATCGGTGAGGGCCTGCCGACCCATCGCACCACCTTCAAGCGCGTCACCGGCGCAAGCGAACTGGCCGATGGCAACGACGAGCTGAAAGTGCGTCTTGAAGCCGAACAGAACGGTATCAAGGTTGCCAAGATCCTGACCTTCAAGCGCGGTTCCTATCTGGTCGATGTTGCTTGGGAAATCGCCAACGGTAGCGACAAGGCCATCGCACCGCATGCTTATTTCCAGTTGCAGCGCGACGACGTCGCACCGGCCGGCGAAAGCAAGATGGTGTCGACCTTCACCGGCCCTGCCGTCTATACCGAAGCCGACAAGTATCAGAAAGTTGATTTCAGCGCCATTGCCGACAACAAGGCCAAGTTTGCCAAGACGGCCGACAATGGCTGGCTGGCCATGGTCCAGCACTATTTCGTTGCCGCCGTGGTACCGAAGGACAAGACCCAGCGCGAGTTTTACATGCGCAAGGTCGATGGCAGCAATATCTTCCAGGCCGGCGTGATCGTCCCGGTCGCCGAAATTGCGCCGGGCGCCAAGGGAGAAACCTCGGTCGGCCTTTACGCCGGCCCGCAGGAACAGTCTTCCCTCAAGCAAGTCGCTACCGGCCTCGATCTGGTGGTCGATTACGGCTGGCTGACCGTCGTTGCCGCGCCGATCTTCTGGGCGCTGGAAGCTATCCACAAGCTGGTCGGCAACTGGGGCTGGGCGATCGTGATCCTGACCATCATGATCAAGGCCGTGTTCTATCCGCTGTCGGCCGCTTCGTACAAGTCGATGGCCAAGATGAAGGTGTTGACGCCGCGCCTGATGCAGCTCAAGGAACGTTTCGGAGACGACAAGCAGCGCCTGAACCAGGAAATGATGAAGCTGTATCAGACCGAGAAGGTCAATCCGCTCGGCGGCTGCCTGCCTATCCTGGTCCAGATCCCGGTCTTCATCGCGCTCTACTGGGTGTTGCTCGGTGCCGTCGAGATGCGTGATGCGCCGTGGATACTGTGGATCAAGGATCTAGCCTCGGCCGACCCCTACTACATCCTGCCGGTCATCATGATGGTATCGATGTTCGTGCAGACCAAGCTGAACCCGACCCCGCCGGACCCGATCCAGGCCAAGGTCATGATGATGATGCCGCTGATCTTCGGCGTGATGTTCTTCTGGTTCCCGGCCGGTCTGGTCCTCTACTGGGTGGTCAACAACGTGTTGTCCATCGCCCAGCAGTGGCAGATCACGCGCATGATCGACGCCGGCGGCAAAGCCGCCAACGATGCGAAAGCCTAAAGTGTGAATAAAGGCACCATCGCCGCCATCGCTACGGCCCCCGGCCGCGGCGGTGTCGGCGTCATCCGCATCTCGGGCAGCAATTTGCTGCCCTTTGCTTTTGCACTGACCGCTAAGACGCCTCGGCCGCGCTACGCGACGCTGGCCGATTTCAAGGCTGGCGACGGCAGCACAATCGATACCGGCCTGCTGCTTTACTTCCCTAACCCGCATTCTTTTACCGGCGAGGATGTGCTCGAACTGCAAGGCCACGGTGGTCCGGTAGTCATGCAGATGCTGCTTGCCCGCTGCCTGGACCTCGGTGCCCGTCTGGCTGAACCCGGCGAATTCAGTCGTCGCGCCTTCCTCAACGGCAAGATGGACCTTGCCCAGGCCGAAGCCGTCGCCGATCTGATCGACGCAGCAACAGCCAGTGCAGCTCGCTCTGCGGTGCGTTCTCTGCAGGGCGAGTTCTCTCGGGCGATTGGCGAGCTGAACGAGGAATTGATCAACCTGCGCATGCTGGTTGAAGCCACGCTCGATTTCCCGGAAGAAGACATCGATTTCCTGAAGGCCGCCGATGCCTTCGGTCGCCTCGAACGCCTGCAGCTGAAATTGGCCGAGATATTCGACCGGGCCGGCCAGGGCAAATTGCTGCAATCTGGCCTGCACGTCGTTCTGGCGGGGCAGCCCAACGTTGGCAAGTCTTCGCTGCTCAATCGGCTGGCCGGCGACGATCTGGCCATCGTGACGCCGATTGCCGGCACTACACGCGACGCCCTGCGCTCGACCATCCAGATCGAAGGCATTCCGCTGCATATCATCGATACAGCCGGCCTGCGCGAGACCGACGACGAAGTCGAGCGTATCGGAATCGAGCGCAGCTGGAAGGAGATCGAGCGTGCCGACGTCGTTCTTCTCCTTGTCGATGCACGAACGGGTGTCAGCAATGCCGACCGGGAGATTCTTGAACGACTGCCGAAAACCCTGCAGCGTATCACCCTCTACAACAAAATCGATCTCGCCGAACGTGAGGCAGAACGACATGACGAAGCCAGTGGCGTGGCGATTTCGCTATCGGCCAAGGCCAACCAAGGCATCGACTTGCTCCGCCAGGAACTGTTGAGAATCGCCGGCTGGCACCAAGCCGAAGACGTATTCATTGCCCGCGAACGCCATCTACGGGCCCTCGCTACGGCACAGGAACATGTTGCCGCGGCACGGAACATCGTCGAAGGCATTCTTCCGGCACTTGAACTGTTTGCCGAGGAACTCCGCCTGGCTCAGCATGCCCTTGGTGAAATCACCGGGGAATTCACTGCCGACGACCTGCTGGGAGTTATTTTCAGCCGCTTCTGCATCGGAAAATAGGCCAGCTTCCAACTGTCGATAAGCCTGTGAACAAACTGTCCGCGAAGTGTGGGTAAATCAGCATTTTCGAAATTCCCGAAAACTATCCCGATTTTACCCACAGGCAATCCAGAGGGTTTACAGATTCCGATTTGTTCATTCAACTAACTGAAAATTAAAGATAAATATACTTTATCCACAGAATTATCGCTGATATATTCTCAGTAGTAACTGTGTAAACAGTTTAAATATATAAACCTATGGACTCTCTGAACAACCGGCCATTTACTGGTAGGTCGTCATAAAAGCGATG
>CAMKYP010000455.1 GCA_946477505.1 uncultured Dechloromonas sp.
GGGGCGGCTGGTTGGGGTGCTGCGGGCGGCGCGACCGACTCTTCGCTCTTGCGCGGGCGGCCGGTTTCTTCGGCGAGCACGTCGGCGACGATTTTTCGGGAGACCTTTTCGCCCTCGGGAAGTCGTTCGATCTGTTCGATCAGCGACTCGGCCTTGGCTTCGTTTTTGCGGGCCAGTTTTTCAAGCTGAACGGCCGTGCTGGTGCTCGAGATCTTGCCGGAATCGAGCAAGGCGGTGACTTTTTCCGACAGGTTGGCGGCGGCCGTTGCCTGGGCCAGCCAGGTCGGTGCGCGGCCGAAATATTGGGCGGCCTCTTCGGGGCTGGCGAAGCGCTCGGCAATGCGCTGGACGGCATTGGACATTTCGCGTGGTTCGAGCGCGGAGCGGACGCCCAGGCCGATGTTCTCGAAAACGCGGACTTCCAGCGCCTCGTCGTCCGAGCAGTCGCGGACGATCACCGGCACACGGCTTTCGCCCGCCTGCAACGCCGCACGGCGCCGCCGTTCGCCGGCGATGACGACGTAGCGGTCGCCGGCCGGCCGGACGACGATGGGGTGGATCAGGCCCAGCTTGGCCACGGCATTGGTCAGCCCCTTGAGCGTTTCTTCGTTGATGTTCTGGCGAATGTGCGTCGGATCGGCGTCGATCAGGTCGATATCGACGATCTCGAAACGGGGGGTACTGTCTTTGAAGGCCATGGTGCTTTGGGTGGTGTCGGTCGAAAGGGGGGCGCGATGTTCGTCGCTTTCGTGATTTTTATCAACCGGGAACAATCGCCGGTGGCTATTCGGGCTTTGCCTTCAGCGATTTCCTGGCGTAGATGTCGAAACGGCTGGATTTTCCCTCCAGCACATAGCTCGGCGTCGCGCCGGCGATGCAAGGCGCCTTGCGCGGGCGCTTGACGACAACGCGGTGGCTGGCCAGCGCGAGCGCGGCCTGCAGCAGTTGCGGCGCATCGTCGTCGTCGCCGACCAGCGGCCGGAAGACGCGCATTTCCTTCTTGACCAGCGAGCTCTTGTCGCGATGGGGAAACATCGGGTCCAGGTAGATGACTTGCGGTGCATCCTGAGGCCAGGCTTGCATCAGGGTGATGGCATTGCCGCAGAGCAGGCGCATGCGTTCGATGATCGTCGCCACCTCGGCGTCGCCCAGGGCACGTCGCATGCCGTCGTCGAGCAGGGCGGCGATCACGGGTTGGCGTTCGATCATCGTCACGCTGCAGCCCAGTTGGGCGAGGACGAAGGCATCGCGCCCCAGCCCGGCCGTGGTGTCGAGGACGAGCGGACGGATACCGGGCTGGATGCCGACGGCCTTGGCGATCATTTGCCCGCTTCCACCGCCCTGCAGGCGTCGGTGGGCCAGCGCACCTTCGACGAAATCGACGCGTACGGCGCCGGCCGCCCCGGGGCCGAGTTCCTGGAGCTGCAGGCCGCGCCCGCCGACCTGCAGGCTGAAAGCGGCGACGCCCTCCAGCGGCAGGCCCAATTGCGCCGCCAGGGCTTGTGCCGCCTCGGTGTGGGCGCTGTCCAGGGCCTCGACCCGAATGTCGTTCGGGATGTTTGGCGGCAAGTTGTCTGGCGGAGGCATCGGCAGTTGAGTGCGGGGGAGCATGGCGGTGGACGGCGCGCATTGTAGCAGGCGCTATTTGACAGTTCCGGTCAGCAGGGCATTTCGCACTTGCCGGCTCGCTGTCACGACAGGCGAGGGGCAAACGGGTTAAATTGGCGCTTGCCTACCATCGTGAGGAAGCCGATTTGCTGCCCAGTACCACCGAAACCATTGCCATTCGCGGCCTGCGCTATCACGTCAGGCATTGGGGGCCGGCGGATGCACCGCCGGTATTCCTGCTGCATGGTTGGATGGATTCGTCGGCGACTTTCCAGTTCGTCGTCGATGCCCTGCGCCGGGAATGGCATCTGATCGTGCCAGACTGGCGTGGCTATGGGGCCAGTCAGTGGCTGGGCCGCCCCTACTGGTTTCCCGATTACTACGCCGACCTCGAGGCCTTGCTGCTGTACTATTCGCCAGACGGGCCGGCGCAGATCGTCGGCCACAGCATGGGCGCCAATATCGCGGCGACCTTCGCGGCCTTGCGTCCGCAGCGAGTGGCGCGGCTGGCGATGCTCGATTTCCTGGGCCTGAAGCCCGATCCGGCCATCGATGCGCCGACCCAGCTTGGCAAATGGCTGGACGAAATCGGCCACGAGCCCCGCCTGCGGGCTTACCCCGATCATGCCGCACTGGCACGTCGCCTGCGGTTTGCCAATCCCCGCCTGTCAGGCGAGTGGGCGGATTTCCTGGCGCAGGCGGTCAGTCGCGTCAACGCCGACGGTGCGGTCGAAATGGCCTGCGACCCCTGGCACAAGGTGGCTTCACCGACGCTCTACCGGATCGAGGACGCGATGGCCGCCTGGCGCCGGATCACGGCACCGGTGCTGATGCTGATCGCCGAGAAGGGCTTCGTGAACATGCGCTTCGGCAAGGAACCCGAGGTCTTGCAGCAACGCCTGGCGTGTTTTGCCGATTTGCGCGTGGAGACGGTTCTTGACGCCGGGCACAACCTGCAACACGACCAGCCGGAGGCGGTGGCCGGTTTGCTGGAGTCCTTCCTGCAGCGCTAAGCCGGGGTCAGTGGTAGAAGGCGTAGCCGATCAGGATGGCGCCGACCAGCCCGACCGCATCGGCAATCAGCCCGCAGGCGACAGCGTAGCGGGTGCTGGTGATGTTCACGCTGCCGAAATAGACGGCCAGCACATAGAAGGTCGTTTCCGTCGAACCCTGGATGATGGCGGCCAGCTTGCCCTGGAAGGAATCGACGCCGTAGGTCGTCATCACATCGACCATCAGGCCGCGGGCGCCGCTCCCGCTCAGGGTTTTCATCAGGCCGACCGGCAGCGCGGGGACGAAATCGGCATTCATGCCGAGCGCGATCACCAGCGTGCGGATGCCGTCGATCAGGTAATCCATGCAGCCGGTGCTGCGGAAGACCGAAATCGCCACCAGCATGGCGATCAGATAGGGAATGATCTGCACAGCGACGCCGAATCCTTCCTTGGCACCGTCAACGAAGGATTCGTAAACATCGACGCGCCGCCAGGCGGCCACCGCCACGAAGAGGACGATCAGGGAAACGATCAGGCCGCTGCCGAGCAGGCCGATCATCTGCGTCATGCGTTCCGGCGGCATGCCGTTGAGCCAGGCGTACAAGCCGCCCATCAGCGCCGCGAAGCCGGTGAAGAAGCCGAGCACCGGACGGCAGAACAGGTTGATGCGCTGCCAGACGGCGACGGCGATCAACCCGGCGCAGAACGAGACGAAGGTGCCGAGCAGGGTGGGCAGGAAGATGTCGGCGGCGTTGAAGCCGACCA
>CAMKYP010000456.1 GCA_946477505.1 uncultured Dechloromonas sp.
CGCCCCTCCCCTGGATAACTCGTCGCACAGGCGCTGGCTCATCTGGCGAATTTTGGCGGCGACCGCACCGTTGTCGGTGTGGATAACGATAGTCCCCGACTTGTAATTGGCAACGCGTGCGGCGTGGCGCAGCCCGGAAGGGGCGACCGCTTCGAACCGTCGCGAGAGCTTCTGCAGCAGGCGTGCGTGGGCCATGATGCGGCTCGTCGTCGCATCGCTGTTGAGGTATTGCTCTGGCCCTTTGTACATAGGAGGTTCCGTGCAGATTATTCTCGTTTCGCGCCATCTCAAAGCGGCGCGCACGATCACCATTATGCCCCGGCATGTGGTCGCCACGCTGTTTGTCTTGCTGGCGCTGGTGTTCTCCACGTCGGCACTGTTCTCGTGGTTGTCGGTGGCGTTGCGTTTGCCGGTGGTCGAGGATCTGCTGGTGACCTTGCATTTGCAGGAAGATCGCAAGACGCGCGACTATGTCGACAACAACCTGCAATTGATGGCGACGCGGCTGGGCGAACTTCAGGCTCAGGTGTTGCAGCTCGATGCGCTGGGCGAGCGTCTTTCCGGTATTGCCGGTGTCAAGCGCGAGCGTCGGGTCGATACGCTCAAGGCCGCGCAGGGCGGTCCTTACGTGCCGGTGTCGATGAGCGCAGGGGATTTGCAGAAGGAAATCGAACGTCTGGCCGCAGTGGTGGACCGGCGGAGCGATGATCTGGCCCATGTCGAATTCAAGCTGCTGGAGAAGCGGGTCCGAGACCGCCTGCTGCCAACGGTTCTGCCGGTCAAGGATGGCTATCTCGGCTCGCCTTTTGGTCATCGCGCCGATCCGATCATGGGCGTGCGCGCCATGCACGAAGGGATCGATTTCAATGCGGAAACGGGGGCATCGGTCGTTGCGGCGGCCGATGGTGTGGTCTTGACGGCCGCTTATCACCCCGAATTTGGCAACATGGTCGACATCGATCACGGCGAAGGTCTGACATCCCGTTACGCCCACCTGTCGCGCATCGATATCAAGCCGGAGTCGCTGGTGAAGCGCGGGCAATTGATTGGTGCCGTGGGTAGTACCGGGCGTTCCACGGGGCCGCATTTGCATTTCGAGGTTCGCATGCTGGGCGTCGCCCAGAATCCAGCGCATTTTCTCAAGCAGGGCGACGAGTACGCGTATCTCAAGCGTCGCTAGTCCGTTCTCTGTGCTCTTGATTTAGGTCGTCATCATCGGGTAATGGGGGCGTGTTAGAATCGACGCTTTGCCGCCACCCGCGCAACCACCTTACATCGCGATGATATCCGGCCTACTCAAGAAGATTTTCGGCAGCCGCAACGACCGGCTGATCAAGCAATACTCCCAGACCGTCAAGCGCATCAATGCGTTGGAGCCGGCCATGCAGGCGCTTACCGATGCGCAATTGCAGGCCAAGACCGACGAGTTCCGCCAACGGCATGCCAATGGCGAGTCGCTCGACGACCTCTTGCCCGAGGCGTTCGCCGTCGTCCGCGAAGCCGGTCAACGCGTGCTCGGCATGCGCCACTTCGACGTCCAGATGATCGGCGGCATGGTCCTGCACTACGGCAAGATCGCCGAAATGCGCACCGGTGAAGGCAAGACCCTGGTCGGCACGCTGCCTGCCTACCTCAATGCCATTTCCGGCAAGGGCGTGCATGTCATCACGGTCAACGACTACCTGGCTACCCGCGACTCCGAGTGGATGGGGCGTCTGCACCGCTTCCTCGGCCTCTCCGTCGGCGTCAATCTGTCGCAGATGGATCACGAGGCCAAGCAAGCCGCCTACGCCGCCGACATCACCTACGGCACCAATAACGAATTCGGCTTCGACTACCTGCGCGACAACATGGTCTATTCGGCCGATCAGCGCGTGCAGCGCGGGCTGAACTTCGCCATCGTCGACGAAGTGGACTCCATCCTGATCGACGAGGCGCGCACGCCGCTGATCATTTCCGGCCAGGCCGACGACCATACCGACCTCTACCTGCGCATGAAGGCTGTGGTGCCGCAGCTGACGCGTGCCATGGAAGAGAATGGCGAGGGTGACTACTGGGTCGACGAAAAGGGCCATCAGGTCCATCTGTCGGAGGCCGGTTACGAGCATGCCGAACAGCTGCTCGCCGAGCATGGCCTGCTCAAGGAAGGCTCCAGCCTGTACGACGCCGCGAACATTTCGCTGATGCATCACCTGAACGCCGCCCTGCGCGCGCTGTCGCTGTTCCACAAGGATCAGCACTACGTGGTGCAGAACGGCGAAGTGGTTATCGTCGACGAATTCACCGGTCGCCTGATGGCCGGCCGTCGCTGGTCGGATGGTCTCCACCAGGCCGTCGAGGCCAAGGAAGGCGTCGAAATCCAGGCTGAGAACCAGACACTGGCCTCGATCACCTTCCAGAATTACTTCCGGATGTACAACCGCCTGTCCGGCATGACCGGCACGGCCGACACCGAAGCCTACGAATTCCAGCAGATCTACGGCCTGGAAACCGTCGTCATCCCGACTCACCGGGCGATGGTGCGCAAGGACATGAACGATCTGGTGTACAAGACGGCCGACGAAAAGCATGCGGCCATCATCGCCGACATCAAGGATTGCTCGCAGCGCGGCCAGCCGGTGTTGGTCGGTACGACGTCGATCGAGAACTCGGAACTGCTGTCGCACCTGCTCGACAAGGAAAAGCTGGCGCACCAGGTGCTCAACGCCAAGCAGCACGCCCGCGAGGCCGAAATCGTCGCCGAAGCCGGCCGTCCGGGCATGATCACCATCGCCACCAACATGGCCGGTCGCGGTACCGACATCGTGCTAGGCGGCAATATCCAGAAGCAGATCGACGCCGTCGCCAACGACGAGGCGCTGTCGGCTGCTGACAAGGAAGCAAAGATCGCCGCCCTGCGCGCCGACTGGCAGAAGGTGCACGAGCAGGTGCTGGCCTCCGGCGGCCTGCACATCATCGGCTCCGAGCGTCATGAGTCCCGTCGTATCGACAACCAGCTGCGCGGCCGTGCCGGCCGCCAGGGCGACGCTGGTTCTTCGCGTTTCTATCTGTCGCTTGACGACCAGCTGTTGCGGATTTTCGCCGGCGAGCGCCTGCGCGCCATCATGGACAAGCTGAAGATGCCGGAAGGCGAGGCCATCGAGCATCCGCTCGTCACCCGTTCGCTGGAATCCGCGCAGCGCAAGGTCGAAGCCCGCAACTTCGACATCCGCAAGCAACTGCTCGAATACGACGACGTCTCAAACGACCAGCGCAAGGTGATCTACCAGCAGCGTAACGAGTTGCTGGAGACCGAGGATATTTCCGAAACCATCACCGCCATGCGCCAGAGCGTCATCGTCGAAACCTTCCGCACCTATGTGCCGGA
>CAMKYP010000457.1 GCA_946477505.1 uncultured Dechloromonas sp.
CCAATTGCCTAGATTACGGAAATGTAATCCGCAAGTCAGCAAGATGTTGGTTTGGCGAAAGCATGATGTCGATCATCGGGGCAAAAGACTCCGCATATTCCCAATGGAGGCATCATGAAAATCATGGCGTTAACGGTCGCGCTCGCCGCGACACCCGCCTGGGCCGATTCCCATCCGCCCAAGGAACCGATACCCGAAACATCCTACCAATCGGCTTTCGCGGATTACAAACCGTTCCAGGATGAGACGCTGCATGACTGGCGTCAGGTCAATGGCGAGATGGGTCGCCTGCGCGGACACATGGGGCATCTTGAAACCGGCCAAGCGGCTGGAGAGCCAGCCCATGAGCACGGAAACCCTGCTGAACGCACCCCACAGGCGACCGGAGATAAGCCATGACGTCCGCTCTCTCTTTGTTGCCGATGCGTCGCGGAAAACTGCTTGTCGCCACCGTCGGAATTCTCGGTTTGGCCGGTTGTGCCACGTTTTCGGACGATGGCGGATTCGGCCGTGTCGAGCAAACGACCCGCGAGCGTCTGGACAAGGACGTCCAATGGGCGCGCAGCGATGCGGAGCGCTCGACACTGCAGGCCCGGGTCGGCGAACTGCTCGCCAATCCGCTAACGGCGGATGACGCGATTCAGCTTGCGCTCTACAACAATCGCGGCTTGCAGGCGGCGTTTTTCGACCTGGGGATCGGCGAGGCCGAACTGGTACAGGCGGGACGCTTGCCCAATCCTCATTTCTCGATGTTGCGTGCCAGCAAACCTGAGAACGGCATCCGTGAATACAAGATTGAACAGGCGCTGACCTTCAACATCTTCGCCCTGATCACCATGCCGCTGGCGGTCGAGGTGGAGAAACGCAAATTCGCCCAGGCGCAGCAACTGGCGGTGATCGATGTGGCCCGCCTGGCCGCTGAGGCCCGCCAAGCTTATTACACGGCGCTGGCTGCCGAGGAGTCCGTGCGTTACCTGCGTAAAGTCAGGCAGGCCGCCGAGGCAGGTGCCGAACTGGCCCGGCGCATGGCGTTGGTGGGCAATTTCAGCAAACTGCGCCAGACTCGCGAGCAAGCGTTCTATGCCGATGCGGCTTTGAACCTGGCCAGATCGGAGCAGTCGGCAATCGCGGCACGCGAACGCCTTGCTCGCGTGCTGGGCCTGCCTGATCGCAATGCCATTCGCTTGCCCGAACGACTCCCCGATTTGCCCAAGACGGTCGACGAGTTGCCGGGTGTCGAGCAGGCGGCGCTCGACCAACGCCTCGATCTGCAGGCAATCCGCCTCGAAACCGAGGCGCTGGCGAAGAATCTTGGCCTGTCCAAGGCGACCCGTTTCATCAACGTTCTCGAAGTCGGCCCGGCCCGGGTGCTCGAAGGCGCACGCGACAGCGGCTACAAGAAAGGCTACGAAATCAGCTTCGAATTGCCGATTTTCGATTGGGGTGGTTCCAAGGTGGCCAAGGCTGAATCGATTTACATGCAGGCGGTGGAGCGTGCCGGCGAATCGGCAATCAATGCCCGCTCGGAGGTTCGTGAGGCTATCACGCCTACCGAACCAATTACGACATTGCCCGCCATTACCGTGACGAGGTGGTCCCCCTCAACAAGCGGATTTCGGACGAGAACATGCTCCGCTACAACGGCATGCTGATTGGCGTTTTCGACTTGCTCGCTGATGCCCGGACGCAGATCGGTAGCGTCAACAGCTATATCGAAACCTTGCGCGATTTCTGGATCGCTCGCGGTGATTTGGAAATGGCGATGATCGGCAAGCCGTCTTTGAATGCTTCGGCCCGAGCCACCATTGCGGCCACCGGCCGCGCCGACCATTAAGGGGACATCCATCATGACCACACGTCGCGATTTTTTCAAAAACCTTGGCATGGCTGGCGGTGCCGTGGCGGCTGCCTCTGTCAGTTCCGTCGCGCTTGCCGCGTTGCCCGAACTGGTGTCCATGGACAACCCGGACACGGCATCTCCACTGACTCCGCCCAACGGACGTCCCTACAATCCGGTCGTCACCCTTAACGGCTGGACTCTGCCTTGGCGCATGAACAACGGCGTCAAGGAGTTTCATTTGGTTGCAGAACCGGTTGTCCGCGAAATCGCTCCCGGCATGAAGGCTCACCTGTGGGGTTACAACGGACAAAGCCCCGGCCCGACCATCGAGGTGGTCGAGGGCGACCGGGTACGTATCTTTGTGACCAACCGGCTGCCGGAGCACACAACCATTCACTGGCACGGCCAGCGCTTGCCCAGCGGCATGGATGGCGTGGGCGGTCTCAACCAAAAGCAGATTCCGGTCGGCAAGACCTTCGTCTACGAGTTCGTCGCGCGTCGCCCCGGCACTTTCATGTATCACCCGCACGCTGACGAGATGACGCAGATGGCGATGGGCATGATGGGATTCTGGGTGACCCACCCGAAAGAGCGCCACCCGCTTATCGAAACTGTCGACCGCGACTTCTGCTTCCTGTTGAATGCCTACGATATCGACCCCGGCAGCTACACGCCCAAGGTCAACACGATGCTCGATTTCAACCTCTGGACCTGGAATAGCAGGTCATTCCCCGGGATCGACTCGCTCAACGTCCGCAAGGGAGATAAGGTCCGCATCCGGATCGGCAATCTGACCATGACCAATCATCCCATGCACCTGCACGGACACGAATTTGTCGTCAGTGGCACCGATGGCGGTCCGACGCCAATCGGCTCGCGTTGGCCCGAGGTGACCACCGACGTGGCGGTCGGCCAGATGCGGCAGCTTGATTTTCTCGCTGACGAAGAAGGCGACTGGGCTTTCCATTGCCACAAAAGTCATCACACGATGAACGCCATGGGGCACGACGTGCCGACCATGATTGGCGTTGATCACCGAGGCGTCGTCAAGCAGATCACGGACTTGATACCCGACTACATGGTGATGGGGGAACGCGGGATGGCCGACATGGGCGAGATGGAAATGCCCATCCCCGACAACACGCTGCCGATGATGACCGGCCAAGGCCCTTATGGTGCGGTTGAAATGGGGGGCATGTTCTCCGTCCTCAAGGTCCGTCGCGACCAGAAACCAGGCGACTATCGCGATCCGGGATGGTACAAACAGCCAAAAAACACCCAAGCCTATGAATGGACCGGACCGGTGGCGGCCGCAACCCGCAGCCACGATGCCGGCAAGGGCGCGATGCGCCCAGCGGGCAAAGCGCAATCCCAGGAGGTCGTGGTCAGGAAGCCTGGCAGCCACGGCCAACACTGAAATCACACCCATATCGCAGGAGATTTATCATGAACAAACTACTCTTGGGCGCTCTGGCTACCATCGGCTTGGGCGCGGCAACGGCTGGGATCGTCGTCGTGGCCG